>JBDKTZ010000426.1:0-4672 GCA_039679975.1 Prolixibacteraceae bacterium | reverse complement strand
CGTCACATCGGTCACATGAACAGCGCCCTTTGTGAAGTTCCACAACAACCAGCTGTCGACTGTACCAAAAGCCAGTTTTCCGGCTTCGGCCTGTTGCCTTGCACCGGGAACATGATCCAGCATCCATTTGATTTTTGTGCCCGAAAAATAAGAATCAATAATTAATCCGGTCTTCGAGTAAATGGCCTCTCCATAACCTGATTGATTGAGTTCATCACAAAATCTGGCTGTCCGGCGATCCTGCCATACAATGGCATTACAAATGGGCTTACCTGTCTCCCGATCCCAGATTACCGTAGTTTCCCGCTGATTGGTTATTCCAATGCAGGCTACTTCCCCGGCACTGACCCCTGCCTTACTGATCGCTTCGGAAGCCACCTCTGACTGGGTTTGCCAAATCTCCATGGCATCATGTTCCACCCACCCCAGATCAGGATAATGCTGGCGAAACTCTTTTTGCGAAACACTCAATACCTGGCCATCGGTGGTAAAAATAATGGCGCGTGAACTGGTCGTTCCCTGGTCCAGCGCCAGTATGTATTTCTTCTTCATCATCGTTTATTGGTTTATTTAAGAGTTCGTCTTCTTTTTCTCAAACCCAAAAGCCCGTTAGATCAGGCTTAGGCAGGTATGATCAAAAAGGTTCACCGAATTTAACAGATGTTTCCCATATATGAAATTTAAATCCGCACTTCTTTAGCTCAACAGGTAATTTTTTGCCAGTTTTGAATAGTCAGCTACCTGATCAGCCTCCCATTCAATGTCCTTCTCCAGTTCCCCAGCCATGATATGGGCCACCTCCGCCGCCATTTTTATGCTTTCCCCGGCATCCAGAAAAAGCGCTCTGCTTCTTCGCGCAAGAAAATCTTCAATATTTCTTGCCATTTCTTCGCGGACGGCCCAAACTACCTGCGCTTTGATAATATTCATTCGCGGGCTCAGGCTTTCACCCAGTTCCGGGTTTTCCGACACCAGCTTCCGCAGAGCCTCTTCGTCAGTCCCGTACTGGACCAATGGCCCCTGATGGCCGTTCAGTTTGCAGGCCCCATGAATAGGAAGCGAACGGGTCACTGACTTTTTGCCTGGCAGGCCCGCCACTTCAATCAGCTTATCAACCGAATCCTCAGCCATTTGCCTGTATGTCGTCCACTTCCCACCGATAATGGTGACCAGTTTCGATTGAGATACAACCACCCGATGCCCCCGCGATATTTCTTTAGTCTTTTTGTTATCCGCTGATGGAGCGGCCAACGGACGCAATCCTGCAAAAACACTTTTCACATCCGATCTTTTCGGTGCTCTTGTCAGGAACCGGCCAACGGTCTCTAATATAAAATCAATTTCTTCGTCCAGCGCTTTAGGCTCGAGTTCCGCCTTTTCCTTCTGTATGTCAGTGGTACCTACCACCACTTTATCATGCCATGGTATGGCAAACAATACCCGGCCGTCACTGGTTTTAGGGATCATGATGGCATGATCGCCAGGCACAAATTCCTTGTCAAGCACCAGATGGACGCCCTGACTGGGACGAACAATGTCTTTCGCGTTCGGATCGTCCATCCGTAAAATTTCATCGACGAAAACTCCGGTAGCATTCAGCACCGCCTTTGCATGTATTGTGTACTCTTCTCCTGTCTCCTGATCGACTGCCACCACACCCGAAATGCTTCCTTTTTCTTTCAAAAGGCTTGTCACCTTGATGTAATTCAGGATAGTACCACCATGATCTTTTACCGTTTGAACCATGTTCACGGCCAATCTCGAATCATCGAACTGTCCGTCATGATAGACGATCCCACCCCGCAGGTGCTCTTTGATGAGCGTAGGAATCTTATTGAGCGTTTTCCCCTTCGAATATGGAAACGATCGCCCTAAACCCAACCGTCCTGCCAGTAAGTCATACAACGTGAGCCCAATGGTATAAAAAGGCTTCTCCCACCAGGTATATGCAGGAATAATAAAACGCTGATCTCTTACAAGATGAGGTGCGTTTTTCTTCATCAGCCCACGTTCCCGCAATGCCTCCAGTACCAAAGCAACGTTCCCCTGGGCCAGGTAACGAACACCCCCGTGTACCAGTTTTGTACTCCTGCTCGACGTACCCTTTGTAAAGTCAGCCTGCTCAAGCAGCAAGGTTTTAAATCCTCTCGTTACCGAATCAATAGCCGCCCCAAGGCCCGAGGCCCCGCCGCCAATGACCACAATATCCCATACCTGACCTTTCTTCTTTATTTCGTTTAGTTCCTTATTTCTATTCATATAGATCCGTATTGTTTCTTTTTACTTTACTTGATTTCCTTTTTTTACAAAAATAATACTAAAAGAAGAACAAAAGCAAATATTTAGAAACTAAATTTTAAAATAAATCAAGGATTGTTATTCACGCAGGTTTTAAGCGCAAAAAAGCAATGAAGAATGGGTAATCCCATTCTTCATTGCTTTAGACGGGGTCATCTTTTTAAGCCGGCGAAACTCCTGTAATTGGAACAAAGATACTATCAGCTGACAATCAGCAGGTTATTCAATATTCGTACGGAATAGCTATTCCCCTGCAAGCCTGACCCTGATCGTTTCGTTCCCGTTCTTACAAGTCCAGGCCGGGATACGGATTTCCAGCCGTTTTAATCCTTTCATTTGACGATCGAGTTCCAAGGGAGCCGGATACAAGGAAATTACGGAAATTGTCAGCTCAGGATGGGAAAGGTTTTCCAGTTTCAATTCTTTTCCATTCTGCCTTAAAACGACTCCTCCGTGCACAACTTCAACATCTGCTACAGTAAGCATCTGCCACGTAATTAGTTTTGTGTTACTGTTCAGCTCAAGATCATCTTCAATAACCAACGAAACAGGACTATCTTTGATGAATGTCCTTTTCGCGCTTTTCAGGTCGCCGCCGAAGGCGCGAGTCAGGTCAAAAGCGGCGCGGGGATTTTCGCCACCACTGAAACCAGTCAGTTCGGTCATCCCGTCAACCACATGCAGCCGGTCATTCACAGACAGGGTATTGTGCCCAAAGTTATTTTTGGTGAGAAGCGTCCAGCGCTGGCAGTCCTGGCATTTTCCCCACAGGTCAAATCCTGTTTTCTCCAGTTCATGGTAAGACTGATTTCCGGGATCAATCGCCCAGCGGACGCCGTTGAGCTCAAAAACAAACGAACCTCCATCCATATTCCCGTGATTGACGGTTCCTCTTCCGCCTTTTCCACCGAGGTAATACTGATAAGGATCATTTTCTCCTCCCGTAAAAATGACGATGGGATTAGCGCCTTCACCTTTCCATGAGGAAGGCATTTCTTCTTCGGTTTTTTCCTGGTACTGTGACAACCACACCAGTCCGGCACCGGCAATACGGTCCAGTTTTTCCATTTTTTCAACAGACATCAGGAAACGTTCTTTTTCAAAAAAAGCGCTGTTCCCGGTTTTTGCTGCGAACCAGGCCAGCAGGATATCGCCGTTTTCACCCCGGTGGTCACCGCAGTCTGCATAATTATAATACCAACCTGAAGGTGCGTTGGTGAGATACCGGAACACGGCACTTTTGAGAAAGGGAGGATAAGCACCGATGCCAAAATCCGTACCGAAAGCGCTTTCCAGCATAGCGATGGTCATTATAGTAAAGCTTGTACCGTAATCCCAGTAAGTAGATCCTTCCGGGTAAACCCCATCCGGGGCGTACTCGACCAGTGCATGAGGTATGCCGTCCAGGGCGCGGCTGATCGTTCTGGCCGCCAGGTCAGGATCGGTTTCGGCAACAACGACCGCAGCTGCGATCATCCCGCCATGGCAAACCTGATTCCAGTTATTGTTTCCCGTGATCCAGCCGGTATTTCCGTTCTCGTCAAAACTGGGTTTCAGTCCCTTTTCAATCAAAGCCTGTTTCGCAAGAGCGATCGTCTGTCCGGGTAGTTTACCGGCTGTCCAATCGAGCGCCAGGGCCACGGCCATCGACATTTCAGCGACATCCAGGTAATGGGAAGGATTCCAGTCGGAGAAATTGCAGACCGCCAGCACCTCCTGGTTGATCCGCTTCAGTACGACCGGATCACGGTCGATCCGGTACACCATGCCCAGCATATTGATCCGGTAAAGCATTTCGCGTGAAATCGATAATAATCGCCGGCCTGTGACGATCCGCTCCAGCAATGGTTCTTTCATCACACCGGAAGCGTTCATGCGGATCGCCTGGTACATATTTCGCGTAACCGGATCATTTTTCACTTTCTTCTGAAGTTCTTTTTCAATGGCTGAATTCAAAACCAGTCGCGGCAATGATTTGTGCAGGTTTTCTTTCAGCCACGAAACTGAAACAGGGTTCTGCAGTTTGAGAATCTCTTTTCTGACTTCTGATGCGGCATTATTTTCTGATCGTGCAATCGATGGCATAATACAGGACAAAAACAGGAGCAACAGGAAAAATTTTGCTTGGGTTTGCATAGTGGTATGTTTAGTTTGGATTGATGGAAACGAAACCGCAATTTTCAAATATGCGGCTTCATCTGAACAAATAAACACAAATTTTTGAAGATTTCCATCATCGGTTACTGCCAACCCGGAGTTATAAAACAAAAACCTGCCCGGAAATGTTATTTCTGTGGTATTTTAAGAATTTAAAATGCGAAAAGCTGAATAAAAAACTCAAACTGAAATTCATGTCCTTTGAAAATACTGCTCT
>JBDKTZ010000229.1:0-11450 GCA_039679975.1 Prolixibacteraceae bacterium | reverse complement strand
CTGCTCAACGATAGTAAAACCCGATTTCTTTCTCATAATCTGAAATTTTTGTTGTGAATAATTCCGGAGTATAGAAAGAATCGGGTAATTTTAAACAGCTATCCGCGAAGGCGGATTTAGTTCAACATATCGTACCAGTCGACCTGCGGATACAATAGAGGTTCTGTTCCTTTTGACGTCAGGTCGATTCGTTCCTTTGTATAGGGAAGCGCAGCCATGGGATTTCTTGCACGAACTGCTTCGTTCCTTAACCGCATAAAGGTTAACGGATCGGCCACATCGACCATTCTGGTAGGACTCGAAAGCGAGGTTTCGGCCCGGAATGACAATTTCGTCTTCCCTTCAGCACCTTCTTTCGTATTCACCAGGATCACCCCGTTAGCACCCCGTGCACCATACAATGCAGTGGCATTGGCGTCCTTCATGATCGAAAAACTACCAATATCGTCAGGCGTTAAATGGGCCAGATCGGTTGAACTCATCTCCACTCCATCAATGAGGATCAAAGGATTTGCTTTTCCCGTTCCGAAGGTCGTGACGCCGCGGACAAAAAATTCCGCATCATCCTTTCCAGGTTCACCGCTACGCTGATATGAGATCATTCCCGCAATACGCCCGGCAAAAGACGTTGTTAGATTGCTGGAAGGGACTTTCAGATCTTTGGCATTGATGGTCGAAATAGAGGAAATCACACTCTCTTTTTTTTGCTTTCCAAAAGCCACAATCGTCACTTCCGACAGTTCATCGATTTTCTCAGCCATCGTGATGTTAATCGTTTTTTGATTGCTTACATCCACGATCTGACTTTCCATTCCCACAAACGAAAAAACCAATTTATCGGAAGGACTGGCGTCGATCGAAAAAGTTCCGTCGGGAGCGGTAATCACTCCTCTGGTGGAACCTACAATCGTAATCGTTACTCCGGGAAGCGGTTTTTTGTCCTTATCGGTCACTTTACCGTTAATCATATTTCCCTGTGGCAGCTCGATGGTCTTGTGCATCAATAGGATGTTTGATCCTTCCACGGCATAAGTGATATCGCTTTCTTGAAAGACCGCAGACAGCACTTCTGTTACGATTTTCCCTTTTGCAGAAATGGAAACTTTCTGAGACAGATCGATCTCCGCGGCATTGTAAACAAAGAGATAATCGGTTTGCCTTTCAATTTCATCGATCACTCTTGCCACTGTCCCGTTTCTCAAATCGATGGAAACTTTTGTAACCTGCGATTCAGCATTAGTTGCAAAAAGTCCTGAAACAAAGACAAAAAGAATGAAGCAAGTCAATTTCATCTTTTTAATCAGTCGTTTAGTTGAGTCATGACATTCTCTTAACAAATAAATTTTCATACATTTGTAATTCGTTGGTTGATACTTGAGTTATTAGAAAGTGAGTCAGGTATTGACATCTAACCGGAAAGCGTTGGCGCGCTAACCGGTTTTTTTTTACGTTTTCAGGTCATAAATTTGTTTAGTTGTGTGAATAAATAGATCTATTATTTTCGTGCAGCAGAAATTTATTCGATGATGATCGTGTTGAATTGCTCGTCTGTTCTATAACGGAATGGATTATCCAGTTGAAGGACTTTCAGAATATGCTCAACTCCTTCTTTAGTGCGGAACTTTCCGGTACAACGATAATTTAAAGCATTTTTATTTTTTATGATGATATCCATGTCATAATACAGTTCCAACTTTCGAATAATTTCCTGAAACGACTCATTTCTGAAACTGATGATGCCTTGTTTCCACTGAAATTGGCTGTAATCAGTAATTGACTCCCGAACGAGTTGACTGTCCCTGATATATGCGCGTTCATTGGGCCGAAGTACAAAAATATCCTTGCTCCCTTGTTCATGCAATTCAATTGAGCCACTTAAAAGTGAAGCCTCAAAACCCTGACTTGTTGAATAGGAGATCAGATTAAATTCCGTACCCAACACTTTTACATCATACAGGGAGTGAACAATAAAGGGCTGCTTCTCATTTTTGGTTACTTTAAAATACCCTTCGCCATCCAACTTAACCTCGCGGCTTTTCTCTGAAAAATATTCGGGAAATGTAAATGTCGTATTGGTATTCAACCACACCTGTGTCCCGTCTGACAACGTTAATTCCGCATGTTGCCCTGAAGGTACTGTAACGGTATTCATTCGGACTCCCCTTTGATCCATCATTGCAGGGAGTATTTGTCGCACAACCAGCAGTGTAACCACCGCAACAGCAGCAACTTTTAGCGTTTCAACCAGGATTCTCCGCATCACTGCCCCGGACTTTCTTCTTGCCAAAACCCGTCCGGAGCCAGACGAAGGGACTTTTTGCCAAATCATGATATCATGCAATTCGCGAAGCTTCAGGAACTCGCGCATGTTTCCCGGGTCAGCATTCAACCATTTAGCAATAGCTGCTTTTTCTGTTTCAGTGGCATTACCCGAAATATAACGCATCAGTAATTTTTGATCCATAAACCTGTTCAATTAACGGATGAATAAAACACCCCATTTCCAATCATCTGATCATTATAACGACTTTTACCGGCAGATCACTAGTCATTTTTTTCACTTTTTTTGTTTCCCGGCTTTTTTAAAAATTGCCGCACCTCCATTCACCAAGCACCCAAACTCGTGAATATCGTCCATGCCCTTACCGGTTGCGTTTCCGTAGTTCCGGTAAGTGTCGTCCATCCCTACGCATTGGTCAAAAGGAAATCGAAAGGACGAATGGCTGGATAGCCAGCAATTTGATCATAAATGTGTATTGCAGTCTTGTCGCCGAGTCGGGACACCCGACTTCAACGTCACTATCCCTAGTGGAGTCCCTCTGATTTTTAATGAAAGAAATAAGAAAAGAGCAGCGGAAGGTAATCTTTAAGCGCAATTTTTAATTCTTTGATCGTGCCGGCAATATGATAGTCCACACCTTTGACGGTTATGCCTAAAAAATCTGCAATTTCCTTATTCGACTTGTATTCAAATCTGCTCATCGTGAAGATCTGGCGGGTTTTCTCGGGCAGCGACATCAGCGTATTCTTTACGATATCCTGAATCTCTGAAGAAAATATCTTATCCGGATCGCGCGACTGCAACACAGAAATACGGATATCCAGTTCCAGCTTAAGCATCTCGTTAATAGATCTATAAGCTGTTTTTTTAACTGTTTCGTGTTTCAAATGATCAAGGGAACTGTTCTTTAAGATTGTAAAAAGGTATGCCTGAACCGATTCGAGCGGTCGTTCTTTCATTCTGTTCCATAACTTAACCATGGCCTCCGAGACAATATCTTCTGCCACAAAATCATCGTGAACATACGATTTTACAAACAGAAACGATTTCGTATAATATTCTGTATAAATCCGGTTAAAGCTATTTTCAGAATAAGCAGGCATTTTTCTTCATAAGTCAGGTAAATATAGATTTATTTGCAGTTAATCAATTAGATTTTTGCAAAAAAGTCATCCCAATTCTACGATTCATTTTGCTTAAAATAAAGGGTCAGTGTATTGTGAATGAAAGCTGGGTTAAATCATTCCCCGCGGAGGAGCTTCCCACGTAAATGATGTACTTGCCCGGAAGAACATCCATACGCTCTTTCGATTCATTGTACCACTCGAATGTTTTCGACGGTAAGCTGATGCAAAGATCGGAAGTTGAGTCGGCTTTTACATGCACCCTTCTGAATGCGCGCAGGGTTTTAACAGGTCCGTCCTTATCCGCTTTGTTTTTTACATAAACCTGAACAACCTCATCCCCGTCCATTTTTCCGGTATTCCGGAGGCTGACATGCAGATCAACGGTTTCTCCCGCTCTCATGCTGTTTCGCGATAACGAAACATCGCTGTACTGAAAGGAGGTATAGCTTAATCCGTAACCAAAAGGATAAAGCGGCTTTTCCTGTAAATACCG
Organism: Prolixibacteraceae bacterium; assembly: GCA_039679975.1. Classification (GTDB taxonomy): domain Bacteria; phylum Bacteroidota; class Bacteroidia; order Bacteroidales; family Prolixibacteraceae; genus JBCFBK01. The sequence goes on along the minus strand of JBDKTZ010000229.1, from coordinate 7,549 downwards.
GTAAGTGCGCCCCTTCATCGAGTAATCTTCAAAATCAGGAAGCTGTCCGGCCGATTTATAAAAGGTTACGGGCGACCGCCCCGCCGGATTGTAATCGCCGAACAGAACATCGGCAACGGCTGTTCCTGCAGCCTGTCCGCCGTACCATGCCTGCACAATGGCATCCGCCTGTTCTTCGGCCAGGTTAATGGCCAGCGCGCTTCCCGAACACTGCACATAAATCAAGGGCTTGTTCAGCTTTTTTAGTTCTCTCAGCAGCCGCTGCTGTGTGGCCGGAAGTTCAAGATTGGTACGGTCGCCCTGCCTGAAACCATCCACCTTCACCGACATTTCTTCTCCTTCCAGTGAAGGGGAGATCCCTCCTGCGAAAATCAGCACATCAGCATCCCTTATCTTTTGAACGGTATTATCAAAACCGATTTCCGATATGGAATCTCCGACCAGTTCACAACCTTTGTCATAAATAACCCGTGTGTTCGGCAGTTTATTCTGAATACCCTGTAAAATCGTTATCGTTTTGGAGGGAAAACCATTGTAGTTGGCCCACAACATCACCGAATCGTTGGCATTAGGTCCAATAACTGCAATCTTGCGGATACTTTTGGACAGAGGCAGCGCGTGATTAGCGTTCTTCAGCAGAACCACACTTTTTCTGGCCATTTCGAGCGCTTTTTGTTTGTGCTTTTCACAGTCAACCGCCTCATATGGAATTTTTGACCACGGAACGAGCGCATCACTGTCGAACATGCCCAATTTGAATCGTCCTTTAAATAAGCGGTACAGCGATTCGTCAAGTTCATCTTCCAATATCCTTCCTGCTTTCACAGCTTCCAGAATGGCGGTATAGCTTTGTCCGCATTCGAGGTCAGTGCCTGCTCTCACCGCGCTGACCGAAGCATAGGTGGCATCGGGATGCGTCTGGTGTGCGCCATCCCTCCAGAAATCATCAATCGCACCGCAATCAGAAACAACCACCGCGTCATACCCCCACTCGTTCCTGAGAATATCATTCAGCAAAATCTTGTTTCCGCAACACGGAGCGCCGTCAAACCGGTTATACGCACACATAACCTGCTGCACATTTCCTTCTTTGACCAGGCTTTCAAAAGCGGGAAGATACGTTTCACGAAGATCCCGGGCTGATACCCGGGCATCATACTCATGCCTGTTCCATTCCGGTCCGCTGTGTACCGCGTAGTGTTTGGCACAGGCCAGCGATTTAAAGTAATTCGGATTTTCTCCCTGCAATCCCCTTACTACTGCCACTCCCATTCTGCCGGTGAGATAAGGATCCTCCCCGTATGTTTCCATGCCTCTTCCCCATCGCGGATCGCGGAATATATTAATGTTCGGGGTCCAGAATGTCAGCCCTGTGTACCGTCCATATTCCTTTTTTCGTTGATAGTCGTGGTATTTGGCCCGCGCTTCATCCGAAACCATGCCGAAGGTTTCGTACACGGCCTGATCGTCAAATGTGGCCGCCAACGCGATCGCCTGCGGAAATACAGTAGCCAGGCCGCTGCGGGCCACTCCGTGCAGCGCTTCATTCCACCAGTCGTACGGAGGTATGCCTAACCGTTCAATAGCAGGGGTCTGGTTCATCATTTGAGAGACTTTTTCCTCCAGAGTTAGCCGGCCCAGTAAATCCTTAATCCGCTCATCTAAAGAAAGGGAAGAATCATTGAATGGATATTGCCTGCTTATCTGTGCAAACAAAAAGCAGACATTCAGTAAAAAACACAGCAGTAAAAATGATCGTTTCATGGGTTTATTCATTTCTTTGATTGATTTTCGTTTTCCAGCAGGCTGATGAAAGCCAGTAAAGCTCCCCAGTGATAAAACTTGTCGCTGTTGTCAACATCCGAGCCCTGGCCGGTGACTGCATTGTAATTTTCATACACATGGCGTTCTTCCAGCCACGAGTTTAAAATCAGGGCCTTTGACTTATCCGCCAGCTCTTTTTTGGCATCCGGCAGGTCATAGTTTTTCAGGCCGCAGTAAACCAGGAAATTCATTGGCGCCCAAATCCTTCCTCTCCAGTAATCGTTGTCTTTGAAAGCGCTGTCGTTTCGGGCGATCGAAGGCATGATCCAGTCGCCCCGGAATTCCTCCGGATTGCAAAAATGTTCACTGATCATCCTTTCCGCCTGAGACGCTGTCGGAACGCCGGTAAGTAAAGGATAAAACAAGGTGGGAGACATTCTTTGGCTGAATTTTCCGGTTACCAGATCCTTGTTCAGGTACATACCGGCGCTGTCATTCCAAAGTGTCTCCAGCTTCCCGGCGTATATTGAAGCACATTGCTCCAACTCTCTTTCAACATTATTCCGACCCAGTTCATCTGCAATTTTTGCAAGATACCGGCAATCCCAGATATACATGCTGATCAGCCCGACATCGGCCAGCATCAGTTTATGAGTGACGGTGTCAAAAACAGCATCATCGTACATAGGAGAATTATCCAGGCCGGATTCCCACATGGCCGCCTGTTTTTTGCCAATCTCGGAGGTGAGCCATTGCGGCATATCGACCGTGCAGGTATCGCTGCCCCAACAGAGGTAGCCATCCACATCCCGGTTATCTTTCCACCATCTGTTCCATGACAGGAGTTCATCAAATACTTCTTCCAGAAACCACTTCTCGTGATACCGTTCATAGATATTCCAAACAACGTAGGAACCCACCGGCGGCTGCGAGCGATCCTCGCTTTTTCCGTTTCCGGAACCAAAATTCGGGATAAATCCCGCCTTTGAAATCTCGCGGGTGATCGCGATGGCATTGGCATACGCCAGTTCCTTGTTATCGAGCGAGTACATGAAGGAGGCAAAATAAGTGTCCCAGTCGAACAAAACCCAACCACCCCAGCCACAATTCCATATACGGCTTACAGGAGAAATCACATCCTTTCGGGTTGGTTCATAAATAACGTCCCAGGCAAGGACGGTTTGCATGGCGTCATACAACGCACTGTCGGAACCATGTGATTTTTTTCGCTCTGCGAGTTTATTTCCAGCCAAATCAACGAGCGCTTCTATTTCTCCGGCCGATTTGTCGGAATAGGTCGAAAGGATGACCTTCCCGTCCAGATCACAACTGATCAGGGTATCGGTAAACGCTGTCCTGCCACTTGATAAAACATAAAAATTGGCCTGGATACTGTCATTGTCAAAAGAAAAACCTCTTTCCGTTACCTTCGTTTTTCCGTTCATCCCCCAGATCACTTCCGGTTTGATGATTAGCCTTCCCTTATTCCGGTTTGGCGTTACAATAATTGCGAGCTGATCTCCGTCTGCAGCCGTTTTGACGTTCACTTCCAATTCTTTCCATATGGCGGTAAGCTCCGTATAAGAACCATCGTACGCATGCGGACCCGGTGCCACCATTTCCGCGTCCTCACCCCTTCGGCCAATCAAAGCCTCCTTCAGAACAGCTCCTGTCACAGGATCCTGCAACTGCAGGTTGACCGCGAAACTCTGGGGCAACAACACCTGCGAGAGCACACTACGTGTATTCCAGCTATTCCATCCCCGGGCAAGTTGATGGTTCAACGCAATGGCCTCTGCCGATTTGTGAAAATTATACACCGGCTTTTCGCTCCGACTACAGGAGAGGATTAACGCCAGCAGAAGAAATCCGAAACTAAGTTTAAGTTGCTTCATAAATATGGTCAGTTAATTAATCCGGCGATGAAACCGGCATTTTGTCCTCATTCGGTTTAATTTGAACTAAGCGATATAACAGTCATCTGTTAAATGAATTAAGAGACGAAATTAAAAATGTATGGAATGAATCGGGGTCCAGATCAGCCTGGAAGGACCGGTCATCGATTTTCACAGTAATCCGTCTGGCTGATTTTTCTTCATTCCGGATGATCACCACGACACTTTTGTCGGGGTTAACAAAAGCCAGCAGGTCAGAGAAGTTTCCTTGTGTGCGAACCAGACGGGCCCCCGGCATAACAAAGTGACTCACGTGCTTTAAAAGATAATATTCGTGATTAAACCGGTAGGTCCGTTTTTCCGGATCAACCGTGATCAGGGAGTTTTGCTGCCACCCCCAGCGGCTGTAACCACCCTGATCAAGTGAGATATTCCAATACTGATATGCTGATGCTCCGTTAAGAAGGTAATGTTTCATCAGAGACCAGGCGTAACAACAGTATTCCCAATCGTTTTTTCCGTTGCCGCATTCCTGCTCTGTCTGGTAAAGTGCCAGGTGCGGGTAACGTTTGTGAATGCCGGGAATCGCCTCTTTCCCTGCCCACTGAAAACCAACCCCCTTGATATACTTTCCTGCCCTGGGATCATTCAGAATAGTATCGGCAAGCGCCTCACCGGGCCGTTCCATTGTCCCGAAAAACAGCTCAACGTCCAGTTTTTCCATGGCAGGCCCGAGGTATCCACCAATAAATTCTGCCAGTCCTGATGCGGTCCAGGTACAACTGGGAAAGATCTGACAGGAGTTAAACTCATTCTGGGGCATGACCATTCCAATGTTGATCCCTTCGTTGCGATATGCTTCAATAAACCTGGTAAAGTAACGCGCGTAAGCTTCAAAATACTCCTTTTTTTGAATGAACATATTGGTTCCCTCTTTGCCCTGCATATCGCTGTCAAGATTATTCCGGAATCTTTGGTCCGTTTTCTCTCCGGTTGCCGCGCATGCATAATGTTTATTCCATTTCATCCAGCTTGGCGGACTCCAGGGTGATGCCCATAGTTTTAAGGAGGGATTGTATTTTTTTGCTTGCTGAATAAACGGGATAAGTGTTTCCATGTCATTTCCTATACTGAAACCAGACATACTAAAATCGCCGTCTGTCTCATTGTAGGAATACCAGTCGCGCGAAAAGTCATTCGCAGCCACCGGCATTCTGCAGACGGAAAAATTGGCCCCTTTACCCGGCTCAAATAACTCAGCGAATATTTGCGTCCTGTCCTGTTCGTTCAAGCGGTTCAACGAAGTCCACCCCAGTTCATTAAAACAGGCACCAAAGCCTTCCATAGTTTGCAGTACTTCTTTAGTTTTAATTTCAATGTCAGATTCCCCGCTTGCTTTCGTCATTTTTATCATTCCTTTCTCTATCCAGGACTGACTTTCGGAAGTAGTCACCCATTGTACTTCGGAAAAATGAGGCGTCCGATGCCCCGTATTTACTTCCCAAAAGCCTTGTGAAAACCGCTTGCCCAGTTCCATCATCCCATCGGCATCGAAATGAGCCAGACCGCCAACACTTCCTCTTGGAAGATCAACAGTTTTTATCAGAATAGTATGTTTGTCCTCCCTGCATGCTTTGGACTGACTTTCCCTTGCAATATCACCAAAAGCCCAGGAATGACTGTTTATCTCTCCGACAACGAATGGCAGGCGCTTTAAACGAAGGTCGCTGCGAATTGATTTTCTGAATTGGCTGAGTAAAACATCATAATCCTCAGCCATTTTTTTGCTTATACCCGCCTCGTGTTCTCCCTGCATCCACAGGAACCCGCAGATTTCATAACTGACTCCACGCCTGTTTAACGAATCAAGAGCTGCTTTTATATTTTTGACCAGTTCCTGATAGAGCAACCCGGCCTGTCCATCCTTTGCAGACGGAGACCAGTTTTTTCCTTTATCATCAAACTTTTCAAAACCGGGAATATAGTCATGGTAATCCTTGCTTCGGGCAATACCTGTTGCTCCACCGGCATATTTGATTATCGCCAGTTGTTCGCCAGGTACCACCCCGGACATCGTCAGCGCAAACCCTATTTCAGGACCAAAACAACCTCCTTTATACGCTCCTTCAGCAGCAATTTCCGACACGCCGGGTCTGAGTGTGATCCATTTTCCCGAAAATTCAGGCAGTGCATTGGTCCCCGGCCAGAAAAGTACCGGAGAATGCTCTCCGGTCAGGTCATAAAAATGATCAGGCCTCGCACTGAGTTCGCCAATATCATTGTATCCGACGGCATTCGATTGTCCGGAGAGAATGAATACTTTTACCGGTTTCCCTTTTTCCGGTAAACCGGCGCCAACAGGTTGTACTACTGACAGTGAAAAAAGAATGCACAGCAGGCAACTCACAATCACCGTCTGTCTCTTTTTATGGAAAATACATTTCACCCTTTTCATAAAACTCATTATTTTATCTCCATCCTGCTTTTCAGTCTGATATCTTCACTGGACGTTCCTATCTGAATCTCGTATGTGCCGGGATCAACAACAAATTTGTCTTCAGTTTCATTAAAGTACCTGAATGCTTCCGACGTTAAAGGGATGGTCACGGATTTAGCTTCACCTTTTTTCAGAGTAATCCGTTCAAATCCCTTTAATGCTCTCACAGGCTGAGGCACAGACGATGTTAAATTTTTCACATAGATCTGCACCACTTCATCGCCGTCATAGTTCCCTGCATTTTTAACGTTGACACTTACCTCCGCCTGGTCATTTACACCCATGACCGCCTTACTCACTTTCAATCCGGAATATTCAAACCGGGTATAACTCAATCCGAAACCAAACGGGTATAATGGTGTTTTTGCAGAGTACATGTATGTGCGCCCTTTCATGATTTCATAGTCATCGAAGGGAAGCAAATCGCCGGTCGATTTGTAAAAAGTCAAAGGTAAACGCCCCGCCGGATTATAGTCACCCACTAAAACATCGGCAATGGCATTACCGCCCTGTTCTCCCGCGTACCAGGCACACAAGACTGCCGGGATATGCTCATCAATCCAGCTTATCGCCAACGGACTGCCCGTTTCAAGGACAACAACAGTCCGGGGATTTGCCGAAAAAATTTCCTCAATAAAAAGTTGCTGATCCTCCGGCAGTTCTATTCCCTTTTTGTCGGTTCCTTCCGCTTCGATTAACGTATTTAATCCCAACACGGCAATAACAAGATCGGACGTCGCTGCAATTTCCTTTTCTTCTTTGAAAATATCTTTTCCCTCTGTCCCGGGCGTTTTCCACCTGAACTGCGCAATGGCATTTCCGCCCGAATCAAAATACTCAAGTTTAATCCGGTATGGTTTACCGGCTTCCAGGTCAATTTCAACATAATCTGTTGTATTACTCCTGTTTTTCCACTGGTCCACAAGCAATTTATCATCCAAGAAAAACTTCACGCCATCATCGGTATTGATCGCGAGCGTATATTTGCCCGTCACGTTGGGAACGATCAAACCTTTCCATCGTATCGATTTTTTCCCGGAAGGGACATCCGGATCCGGGGCCTGCTGTGCCGGGTTAAAGTTGATACCTTCATCAACCCGCCTTACCGGTGTGCCCTGGAAATCAACACTGCGGTAATATTCAGCCGAAAGCCCCGTTTCTCCGCCATCCTCAGTCAAAAGGCATTCTTTGGGAATGATCACAAATTCCTGATCATATTTATCGGTCCACGGATAATGGATAATTTCTACTTTGTCAGCAAGTTTGTTTTTCAATCCCTGAATCACGCTGACAGGTTCGTTCGCCGATTCCTTGGCGCTGTAATCGCCAAACACACAGTTATCAGCATTTGGTCCAAAAACAGCGACTTTTTTTAACTTTGACCGGTCGAGAG
>JBDKTZ010000451.1:0-3387 GCA_039679975.1 Prolixibacteraceae bacterium | reverse complement strand
AAACTCAAATATGTGATCAATTATGATATTCCGAATGTAGCAGAAACGTATGTTCACCGGATTGGCCGGTCGGGTCGTGCAGGCGATGAAGGGGTTGCCATTTCAATCTGCGAGCCGGAGGAAAATGTTTATATCAAAGATATTGAACGGTTGATCAATCAAAAGATCAACCGGGTTGCCGATAATCCTTTTCCACAAACAGACAAGCCAATGAATGACAGGGAAAAGAAAGAATACGAAAAGGAAAAACAAAGACGCAAACAGGAGTTCTTTGCGGCGAGAAAACAAAGGGAGTTAAGTCGTACAAGTACGTCGTCCTACAAACCCTATCAGGGGAAAAGCAGCGCGCGGTAGAATCAATCCTTTTTTTATCGCTTCGTACAAATTTCCCCGTCTCGCGGGGCGGAACCAGGATACGGGGTTGGCTCCGGGATTCAGACCATCTAACCGGCAAAAATCAGAAGATCAGATAAAAAACCAGGGCCTTTAATCGCGGCCCTGGTTTTTTATGAATGAGTTCCTATTATTTTTCAGGAGCGCAGTAAACTTTAAACGGTTCGAACAGACCATAATCCCGGAACGAATAATCGGATGCCGACGGTAACCCTTCAGGGGCTTTAACCCAGGAGAACGGTCCCCATATCCAATTTTCATTTCTGTTAAAGAAAACGCCGAACGTGTTCTTCAGACTACCTGTTATCCTTACTGTAATTTCATTCGCTCCCTTCTTCATCTTATCGGTAATATCCAGTTCGTACGGAGCGAAAGCGATCAGTCCGGCATGCTCGCCGTTTACCAGTACCTCCGAAACCTGCCCTTTCCAGTTATTCAGCTTCAGAAAGTACGTGCCTCCCTCGTTTTCACCCGTATCCAGAATTTGGGTATAAGAAATCTTCTGCGAATAGAACGGCAAACCGGCTTCGCTCCACGATCCTAAAGCAGTCAATTCCCCTGAGGTGATCTCAAATCCCTGTTTGGCCGGTTTGACAAGAAAATCCCCTAAAATATATACCGGCATGATCTCCGTGTGAATCGTCATCCGCGGGCTGCTTAGCGACAACGTGTTTTCGCCGGGTTTAAGGTATTGTCCAATCGCGTATACTGGGAAGTCCCTATCGATCCAATAGGCATCAGCCATTTTTTCAACTTTGTTGCCATTGATACTGACTGTCCACAACTTAGGCTTTTCAACCACGGCACGTATTGCCTTTTTGACCGAATCAGAGAGATTATTTGCCAGACTGAAGTGATAATTTGCTTCGATTACTCCGGGTTTAAATAAGGTGTCCATTTCCAGATAAGTCTTCTTATACTGGATCTTGTGCTGCCAGGGAATACCCATCTCAATGCCGTTTTCAGTGAACAGCCTGTTCGTAGCCTCCAGAAAATAAACATCCTTTTTACTGTATTTGTCCGACTTCACATCAAGGTAATGAATGGCGAGCAGATTATCCGATTCCCGCTTTATCCTGACAGGACCGGTTGCTGCAACTTCCTTTCCGGACCCCTCACCAATTCTGAAAACAGGATCATCCGACTTTTGACTGGTTACAGCAAACAGGGCGCTCTCGCCGGGTCCAAGCACGACTTCAAAGGTGCACCTCTTTTCACTGACTTCAGCCGGATATGAAAATATCCTGCCACTGATCAAATCGAGCAAAGCCACATTTTTTCCCTGCATGGTGAAGCCGGCAACCGCCTTTTCCGTTTTATGCGAATTCACCACAAAAAGCAATTGCCCGTCATCCAGTATCCTTCGCTGGTGATACAGCATGCCGTTTTTGGTTTTATCATCAAACTTAAACTCGTTGTGAAAGACGAGTTCTTCCACAGCGGGAGCATCCAGTTCTGTGGCCGAAACCCACTGTTGTACATATTTGGAAGTCAGCTGAGCAATCTGATCCGATTCAATGCCATCGATCATGTTCATCTTTGCGCTGAACGAAAGAACCTTCCCTCCGTTCTCCAGATATTGCTGAAGGAGCTCGAAAGTGAACCGGTCGAGATTCTCCATCCAGGCGGGGATCACAACCAGGTTATAACTGCACTTTCCTACGGTCAGAGTGCCCTTTTTAACAGCGCCCAATTCCTTCAGTACATTTTCTGATCCCAAATCATATTCCCAGTGTTTTTGTTCAAGCTGGTAAACAAAGCTTTTGAAGCCATCCCTGATATCATCAATAACCGGATTCTTTTCCTTTCTGGAGAAATACATCCAGGCGGTGGTGTTGGGCTGGAGCACCAAAGTATGGTTGATCTGTTTTCCTGCCGACATGGCCATGCTCATTCTTCCAATATAATCGCCCATCAGCTTGTAATTCTCCCACCAGGGTTCATGATAACTAAATGAAGGCGGATAGTCGAACTTGCGAACGCCTTTAAGCGTATAGTATGACAAATGCTGATTAACAAAATTGACACCAAGCACGCCCTGCCAGTCTGCCAGTCGCTTCTGCGTTTCAAAGGTCATGTCCCAGCCGCCTCCTCCATAGGTTTCGCTCAGGGTACGCTCCCATCCTGCCTGATTTGCAGCGCTTCGCAATTCACGGATCGCGCGGTCGTTTCCGAACTGGCCACCCAGGCCTCCTTCAACCAGTTGGTTACCCAGCATATCCACTCCCGGCTGCTGGTGCCAGATATAAAATGCTGCTTCATCGAAACCATGAGTGGGTTCGGGCCAGCCATGTTCCCAGTAATGACCGGTCCATTTCAGACCTTTTGCATCGCAGTATGCGCTCCAGGGCTTCGCCCAGCGATCGAGGAAAAGCTCAAGAACCAGTTCGTAGTAATCATGCCTTACTTTCTTCCAGTTTCCGGTTTCCTCAACCAATGACGGCAGGTTTACTTTCAGATCGTATCCCCAGCGTTGCTGAAAAGCGCTCCAAAGATCGGGCGTCCAACGCAGCATAGTACCCTTGGTCATCACTGCTTCCAAGTTGGGCTCATCCGTGAATATGCCGGGTAGGGTCCCTCCAAAATCAGCGATGTTTCGTTCGTAACCTTTGGTCATGGTAACCTCAATAAATTTGTCTGTCACCCCCTTATATAACAGGTCTACATATGAAAATCCGCCATACCACGGCGACTTGCCCGGATAAGTTTTTCTAAAAACATAATAATTCCCTTTTAATCCCTTTTCCTGATCCAGGGAGGAGGTAATGTCTGCAAAACCGTTTTCAGTCTGCTTCAGAACAACGGCCAGGGTATCACTGGCTTCAACATTTAACTCCTGCTGAACTTCCATGCTCAGTCCGGTTCCGTGCTGATAAGAGTCGGGCATTTGTGCCGGAACATGGCCTCCTGCAAAACCGGAAGGATAGGAATTCTCATCATAAATCCAGACCTTCATGTCAAGTTCCTTCCCTTTCTGAACAGTGTAATCAAATA
>JBDKTZ010000178.1:0-8773 GCA_039679975.1 Prolixibacteraceae bacterium | reverse complement strand
AAAAGGTTTCCCCAAGTTGTCCTGCAGGACAACTTGGGGAAATCCTTAAATTTACATCAAGACACACATTTTACCAGAAAATAGCCTGGTCTTCGTCGGGTACCAATGTAGGTTCTTCGTCACTTTTGATGCAAGGGGAGAATAAAAATGTTAGCAAATAGGCCTATATTTAAGTTGCTGATTATTAATGACATGGAAATGACAAGATCTGCTAACACAAGTAAAAGTAGTGATAAAATCCGGTTTCAAAACAACAACATCAGGGAACTTTACAGCCAAGACCATATAACAATTACCCAAGCAGTATTCAGGGAAATCATTTATACCTGTATGCACACTCCACCAGAAGCAATGGGATCTGTCCTCACTGCGGCAAGCCAAGTAAAACAGTCCGGTCCCGGTATGTCAGAAAACTGATGGATCTACCTGTGTTCCAATATGGCGTATCGGTGATGATGCTGACCTGCAGATTCCGCTGTAATAATCCTGCCTGTCCGGATTTTGCATGTTGGCAGGAATACGGTACGTTATTATCCGGCCAATTAGAAGTCTATTTCGAAATATTTCAGGATAACTTTATAATTATCTTGTGCTGTTAAACAAGTATCTATTAAATAGCATTTTGTATTTTCCCATTCACGTAATCCACGATAATAGAATAATTTTAAATCGTCGTCAATAATAAACGGTACAATATTATTGTCCAAACATTCCTTAAACATAATTAGTCGTCCAACGCGCCCATTCCCATCCTGAAATGGGTGAATGCATTCAAATTTCCAGTGAAATTCAATAATCTCTTCCACCGTTTTTTTGTCCTTGGCGTTATAAGCTTCAAGTAAAATTTTCATTTCTGACTGAACTTCTTTAGGAGGACAGGTAGCATTTCCTCCAACCTCATTCGGCAATTTTTTATATTCACCCAGTTTGAACCAATCTTTACCGCTATCCGAAGTGCTGGATTTTAATATGTAATGTAGTTCTTTTATAAATGATTCTGTTAGCTTTGATTTTGCTTTTTCGATAATCAAATCCACACACCTAAAATGATTGGTTGCTTCTATAATATCATCCACATTTACGCTTTCATCTGCAATTCCTATGGTATTGGTTTCAAAGATAAAACGGGTCTGTTCGTGAGAAAGCCTGCTTCCTTCAATACGATTCGAGTTATAAGTCAAGTCAATCTGAGTTCGGTGGTAAATACCTCCTTTCAGTTTCATATCTTTCTGCTCTTTCAGCATATTAAGCAACGAATTATTGCTGAATTCCCTTTTCCCCCCTTTTTTTAGCAAAAGGGCATCTTCGGGAATATTCCATGTTTTACCGGTTAGGAAAACGCCTTCTATTTTACCTCCGGCACAATAATTACGGGCAGTTCTTTCCGGGACATTCCATTTTTTTGCAAATTCTCTTACTGAAATATATTTCATATGTTTATCGTTCCAACTTAACTGTGTATAATTTGCGTCCTACACTTCATTACTTTTTTCAAGGACATTAACGTATGGAACTCACATATAAACATCAACTCGGGCGGATGCCGCGGCTTCCATGCTCGTTTCATACATTTATATTTTCAAATTACCAACTGTAACTTGCGTATTATCGTCACCTCGCCGAGACGCATTTCTAACGGTATGGAACTCGCCGATAAACATCCCCTTGGGCGTAAACTGCGGCGTTCATGGCTCCTTTCATAATCTTTCAATAACAATGAAGCGATGCCATTATCGGCAAAATATCACTATATGATAGTACAAATATATCTTTTTTGCCGATAACGGCCAATTTAGGTTAGAGAAAATTGCTGATACCTGGGTCGACGTTATACCGATAACACCCGCCTATATAAACATGTTTTTTAATAAATATTGCTTTTGAAATTCATATTTTTCTAATAGTTGCTTCTCTTAGGCAACTCTTTGTTCTATGAGTGAAAGAGAGTTAGTAATTTTTAATTGCTCTTCTTTAGATAGAATACCAATATAAATGGATTTAAAAGTCTTCGGACTAATTGAGAACACTTTTGTCCCTGGGCAAGTCTTCTTACTTGTTGACGGAATGGCTTTAAAGAAAAGGCATAGCCTTTGAAGCCATTTATAGTTATATTTAGTTTGTCCCGTCCATGAATCGTATGTAATCCGTACACAACCTTTTTATTTTCCCACCTTTTTGCGTAGACATCATCCCGCCCCCTGAACAACGACATGAAAAGCCAGATCTTTTTGTCAGGATCAGACCTTTTATTTATGATTCCGACGGATGTTGAAGTTTAGTCTCCGGTTGCTTATCAAATAACTCCGGTTCTGAGGCTGAATAGTATCCGGAAACTGCGTATCCTGAAATTACATATTCAATAGCCATTTCCATACGGGAATAACCTCAATTATTCTTCCATCCATCTCTAACATCCGCTCAGTGTCTCGTGTAATCATTATCAACCTTTTACATTCTAATACACTGGGAAGTTTCAATAATGCGCCAACTTCTTTATCAAATGTGCCATCGCTGTTATCAAGATCATAACAAGCCTGAATAGCAATGGCTTCATCAGGGATATAAAAGTCTACCTCAACTCCTTTGTTGTAGAAAAAAACTGTATCATTAGGCTCCAGTATAGTTACCCTTAGTTCTCTTAGTTTGCAGTTTGTTATTTATATTTTCCGGCGGTAATGTAACTGTACTAATCCAGTATCGAAGGTCTTTGCAATTACAAATTCAAGGATTTGTTCAGGTCGTCCGCTGTTAAACAGTCTTGTCCCATCACCTAACAAAACAGGAACCACTGAAATAATAAACTCGTCGACCAGATCGCTCTTTAAAAGTTCATTGATTATTTCTGCACCGCCGTCACAATAAATATTCTTCCCATTTTCAGATTTGAGCCGTTTCACTAACCCGGCTATGCTTCCGGTATAGAATATTGTTCGGCCAGCGCGTGGTCTTTCAGTTCGCGTTATGACGTAGACATCTCGTTGTCCATTGTCGTAATGCGCAGAACCGATTTCTTTAAAGACATAATCATAAGTCCTTCTCCCGATGATCAAAGTGTCGATTGTCTCTGTAAATTTCGTATAACCGTAATCTTCACCTTCTTTTTCCACCAGCTTCAAAAAACTAAGGTCGTCGTTTGGTTTCGCAATATAGCCGTCCAGACTCATCGCAATGAAAAGTGATAATTTTCGCATATTTTAAATTTTTAATCTTTCTGCAAAGATGGCTTCAGACCTCTATTTATTTCCTTCAACATTTATTCTACTGTTCACAATATTTTCTGAAACTGTCCAAAATGTAGTCCCAACCTTGTTCACTGTCCATTATTTTCAGATAAGCTTCCCATCCGTCTCCGTGATTTTTAAAATTCCCGTGCTCGATTTTCACCGTTGTTGCCGAGTTCCCATTTTCTTTAAAGACTATTTCGACGTCGCTCGCTTTTTCCGGATTGGGAACAGGCTCACGTTTTGGACCAATCTGCCATTTTATTGCGATTTTCCGGCTTTCAATAAATTCCGTTACGCGCCCCCAATCGCAGCGAAATCCGTGAGGTCCGATTTCAGTACATAATCCGTCTTCCTTTCCCTCAATCCGAATTTCCTTCAGTTTGTCCTGCGACCAGGTATATTCTTTTGGCCACCATTCGTTAAGGTCGTTTAAAAACTTACTAAAAGCCCTGTTCCCCGTAATTCCAACTTCTACTATTTTAGTTATCTTTTCCATTGTTATAGTTTTTTAAATTATGAACTGTCTTATGTTCAGCTTTTTGCCAACGTACATGGACATGCATGATGCGAGAGTTCGCGTTCAATTCACGATTCACCATTACTGACCTTGTCAGCGAGCTATGAACATGCAAAATGCTCTAAAACCCGCATGATGATACACTCTATTGAACGAAACCTAAAAGTAGCGAAAAGGTTCAGGTCCGGTACCTTCCCGATTTTTCAAAAGAACCGATAACTTAGCGCACTCCTATTGAAGCTTTTTTTGATCAGACAGTGTCGCCTCAAAAAAATGTAACAAATCTGATTTTGGTTGACTAAATACTAAAAACGAGTTCAACGAAGATGAATAAAGAGCAAGAAACCGGAATTGCCGCCCCCTGGCAGGAGATCCTAAAATTTCAATATTTCTTCATCCCTGCCATACATGTTTCTTTTAGCTGTCTGCCATCGAACCTGTACAGATAAATGTTTGTCGAAAAAACTTAATAAATGTTTTGAAAATTGTCCATCAGGGCTTTGTCATGTTCCAGGATCTTCTCACGTACTGAAGCGGAATCGCCATACTGATTTTGCAACGCCAGCAATTGCTGCATCAGCGAATCTTTTATAGACGTGTACTCCGTCTCGCTGTATACATTCCGCATTTCATCAGGATCTTTTTTCAGATCGTATAACTCCCATTCATCGATATCATAGTAAAAATGGATCAGCTTGTAGCGATCGGTCCGGATGCCGTAATGCCTCTTTACCGCGTGGTAGCCAGGATACTCATAGTAATGATAGTACACCGCCTTTTTCCAGTCGGCCGGTGTTTGTCCTGCGAGCAACGGCAACAACGAGCGTCCCTGCATTTGATCAGGTTTCTCCACCCCGGCCAGTTCCAGGAAAGTCGGAGCAAAATCGAGGTTCTGCACCATCGATTCGTTCACGGTCCCGCCCTTGATGACCGCAGGATAGCGAACTACCAAAGGCGTTTTCAGCGATTGTTCGTACATGAACCGCTTATCGAACCAACCATGTTCGCCCAGATAAAAGCCCTGATCAGACGTATAAACAATCAAGGTATTTTCCTGCAAGCCATTCTCCTCCAGATACGTAAGCAAGCGGCCCACGTTCCGGTCAACCGACCGGATACAGCGCAGGTAATCTTTCATATAGCGCTGGTACTTCCATGCAATGAATTCTTTTTTTGTCATTTTGGAGGTGTCGACCCGTGCATCCTCGCGGGCATAAAACCGAATCAGGGTGTTACGCTGCAGCGAGTCCATCCGCTGAAATTCGCCTACAGGCCAGTGACCTTTAGGCCCTTTTACAGACGCGCTGACTTTCAGATCGCTGCCCAAAGTCATGTTTTCACCGATCTCCATCATTTGCTCGTGAGCAGCTCTCCCCCGTCCGGAATAATCGTCATAAAGTGTTTCCGGCAGAGGAAGATCGCCGGTAAATTCATCCAGATCGGTTGTGTCGGGCAGCCAGTTCCGGTGCGGCGCCTTATTATGGATCATCAGGCAAAACGGCTTTTCCCGGTCCCTTTCGCTCAACCAATTCAATGCCTTGTCCATCGTGATGTTGGTGGCATAGCCATGTTCCCGTTTTCTCTCGCCGTTGGTGACAAAATCAGGATTATAATACTGGCCCTGACCATTCAGGATCGACGAATAGTCAAATCCTTCCGGATCGTTCAGCAAGTGCCACTTGCCAACAATGGCGGTTTGGTAACCTGCCTTTTGAAGGAGCATGGGAAAGGTTACCACGCCCGAATCCATACGCATGCAAAAAGAATTGTCCCTGGCACCCGAGAGATGGCTGTACATTCCCGAAAGAATAACCGCCCGGCTCGGGCTGCAAAGCGAATTGGTGACAAAGCAATTACTGAACCGCACCCCTTCTCTTCCGATCCGGTCGATATTCGGCGTTTTGATCAGGCTGTCTCCATAGGCGCTGACAGCCTGAAAAGCATGATCGTCGCTCATGATGAAAATGATATTGGGCCGTCTGACATCTTGTTTCGTTGCAACTGATGTACAGGAAACAACAGTCAACCCGATTGCCAGACAGGTAACTGCATTATTGATAATTGCTGCGTTCATTCTGAATTCATTTATATCATTGCAAAAATATCAGTACTAAGTTACTTATTTATCAATTCACTTAGTGCAATTTTTTGAAACATCAGATCAGCCTGGCTGCCTTCGTAAATGATTCCGATCGTCTGCTCATCGACTGAAGTCAGGCATGAATAGCCTCTCCCAACTCCTTCGTCCAATAACGTCCAGTATTTTTCAGGCCAGGTTTTACCTTCGTCAAAACTGACTTTAATGGTTATGTGATCTCTTTTGATTTTGGAATTCGGATTAGAAAAGAGAAGAATACTTTTCTTTTCTCCGTTTTCAGTATAGTCATGTTTATGAATACTGGCCATACAAAATGGTTCGATGAGCGGCTCTGAGACAGGATATTCCGACCATGTTTCGCCAAGGTCTTTTGTAACAGCAATCATCCGGCCATTCGTATTGCTTGAGTTTGCAGCATTTTTACAGTCACGGGCGTTGAGCATGACAGAACCATCAGCTAGTTGCACGACCATGTTTTCGTTTGAATTACGGCCTGCGAGATTGCTTGTCTTCCAGGTTTGTCCGCCGTCCCGGCTCCATGTGATGTTAGAAAAATAAACGCCGCCTTCGTCCCGGCCCTGGGTTGGAAAAACAAGTGTGCCGTCGTCCAGTGTGATTCCATGCCCGGGAGCCGGCGCCCATAACCACCAAGATTCCTTTTTACACATTCTGGTCAGGTTAACAGGCTCGGACCAGGTTTGACCGTCGTCAGTGCTTTTTGTGAGCAGAAACTGGGAAGTCTGCTTCACGTCAAAACCCGCTTGTGATCCTCTGTTCCACCATTGATGATTCCAATTCCCGGAATTTTCGCTGAGATTTTCCACCCATTGCCCCGACGAATTTAACACTCCGTACATCCAAAGGCCGGCAACAAAAATGGTATTTGTATTTTTGTCAACCAAAATACAGGCATCACTTATTCCGTTGAACTTTTCGGGCAATCCGCCCCATTTCCCTTTGTCCAGAATGATCCGCATAGGCTCCCAGGTATTGCCCCCGTCGGTACTTCGGCTTAAACCAATATCCATGTTTCCCTGGAGGTCACGGTCGCTTTCCCGCCTGACGTCATAAACTGCCAGCAACGTTCCTTTTGCCGTTGTTGTTAATCCGGGTATCCTGTATGTGTGCACCTGGTCACCGCCGTGCTTTCTGATCACCATGCCCATCTTCAATGCCCCTCCGGGCGATTTAGTTTCCGGAATTACTTCGGTGTCATTGATTCTCACCATCTCACATGAAGCATCAATTAAATGAAGCAAGTCGACGTTCTTCTTTATTTTCGCAAGGACTTTAAAATATGCCGTTTTCTCTTTCAGTACCCAATGATCCTCAAAAATGATCTCAGAAGCAGGCCGGACCGTTCTACCAAATTGAGCGGTACTGGTTGAGCTTTTGTCTGAACCGGCATAGAAAATACCGATTGTTTCCAGATCGTTCAGATCAGAGGTGCCCTTGAGACTTATTTTTATAATATTAACCGCACACCTTTGTAAATCATCGACCTGCAACTTGATTTCGAGAATGACGCGATCGTCTTCTGCGGCTATCAACGGCAACTGAGTTACAGAAGTAGCGATCGTGGCACTGACCGCATCATCGTCTCCTTGCCATTCGTCGATTCGGGTACATGACTGTACAGTTGTCAGTCCAATGAATAGCGACAGTATAAGTCTTATCCGGGTATAATTGATTGCAAAGAGCATAGTCGTTTCTTTGGTTTTTTTTGTCAAAATTGACATACAAAAAATAATGCAGATCCGGGTTCAGGGGAAAAACCCTGTTTTAGAAGAAATTTAATGCTTCCTGATAATATGGAGGCCACTCCTCCGTTATTCATAAATGAAGGGACAGCATGTTTATCAAAAAGGGTACAGGAACAGTCTGCTTGCTTTTCGGTTCGCCTATGGAAAGCGAATGTTGTCGGTGTTAATGACGCTGGTTTGCATGTCGGCATCAGCAGAAAAGACGATGATGCCGGGACCTGTTCGCCGTGTAATAAAATGAACAAAAGGAAAATATAACAAACTAATTATAGATTCCGGAACTGGATTTTTTCTCATTTTTTGAAAAGTATTTTAGTTTGGTATGACCAAGTACCAGAAATTTTCACATGAAAAGGGGAACGGCAATTCCCCTTTTCACTTTTAAATCTGATTTTATTTTTTAACCTTTTTTTGAACAAAAAATCGTTTTAAAGTTCTAATAATTAAGATTTTCACACACTGATTCAACCGCAGAAAGATAAATCAGATTTTTGAAAAATCAATACGCTCACCTATTTTAGAATAAGTCTGCCGAAGAGATTATTCTTCGAAGCATGACGCCCTGTATCATCCATGAAGTTTATTCTCTGTCAACAGTGTGAGAAAGATTATCTTCCGCACGGAAAATAGCTCGCGCTAACTTACAGAAGGACACCATTCATGAGCAAGCTTTCTTTCAAAGATTGAATATCTACTTTTGAAAATGAAATATTTCTTTCTATGACTTGTTTTGCGGCCATACCGGCAGCTTCTCCCATAGCCATACAGGGAGCCGTTACTCTCAAGGGACCAAGTACATCCCGCTCGACACTTACGATACGACCTGCACAAATTAAATTATCCATTCCTTTTGGCAACATAATCCGATAAGGAATGGGAGTCCGTTCAGGCACTTTAATTTTCTTTTCATTCATTGGCTGGACACTTGGTTTTACCGGATCGGGCAAGTCCCATCCATAAGCCGAATAGCCGATCGTATCTTCAAAAGATTTACCAAAAACCAGGTCATTTATTGTTAAGATAAAATCTCCCTTCAGCCTTCTGGTCTCCCGTATTCCTAACATGCCTGATACGCACCGCATACGGGCATCCCGAAACCCGGGAAAATGCTTTTTCATCAAATCGAACAATTCATAAGTTTCTCTTCTTCCTGACATCAAGCCTTGCGATA
>JBDKTZ010000452.1:0-4678 GCA_039679975.1 Prolixibacteraceae bacterium | reverse complement strand
GCCAGGTCTTCCATGACAATTGCATCATATTTTGTAGCCAACTCGCCAATAATCTGAAGTTCCTCTTCAGTAAAGCAAATCCAGCTCGGATTGTTCGGGCTCGAATAAATAATGCAACTGATATGGCCTTTGCTCAGATAACTCTCCAGTTTCGCACGAAGTTTTTGACCGCGGTAATTAAATACATCAAACGTTTCGTATTTACTTCCCATCACCTGCATTTGTTGCTTCTGTACCGGGAAACCCGGATCAATAAACAGAGCTGTATCTTTTACCGGATCCAGATTAGTGGCGACCAGTAAGGCTGAGTAGGTACCTTGCATGGAGCCAACCGTAGGTACACAACCCTCAGGTGAAACGTGTATATTCATAAAAAGCTTTACAAACCGGGCTGCCTCTTCCTTTAATGACCCGATACCATCAATAAGGGGATATATGGAAGCTACTCCCTTTTTCAGTGCATCGATCTCCGCGCTTACACCTATTGCTTCGGGCGGCAGACCCGGTACTCCCATTTCCATGCGGACAAATTTCTCCTTACTGTCTGCTTCAATGATATTGACAAGCGCCACGACCTCCCGGATGGAAGCATCATTCAAATCGTCAATGCGAAGACGTTTCAGACTCTTTTCAACCAGATCCTGATCAATCGGTGTATTTTTCATTTCATTAGTCGTTTCTCTCGCTCGACAAAGCGCAAACAACTTTCGCTTTGTTCTCGCTTAATCGAAACGCTTTCGTTATTTTTTTCAAAATCCAAATTCGCCGCCAATCCGGCTCACCCATTCGGTGATTCTTCTATCCGTCAGCTCGGGTTCAAAATCGTCATCCAAAGCCAAACCAATAAACTGACCATTGATCACCGCTTCCGATTCTTCAAATTCATAACCTGAAGCGTCTACTTGTCCTACGATTTTAGCATCGGGACATATTCTCATGATCTCTTTGGCCAGCATGCCCATTGCATTAACAAAATGCGCAGGATAGGTCACATGATCTCCTAATCCAAAAATCGCTATCGTCCTCTTGCTGTAATCGATTTTGCTGATTTCAGGAAAAAACCTGCTCCAATCGGTATTCGAAAATTCCTGATCCCAGGTTTCTTTTCCTACAGTTGAAATCCCAAATATGATTTTGTTATATTTTTCAAGATCAGCAGCACTGGCATCGGCCACCGGGATCAAATCAATCCGGTCTTCACCTGCTGTATCCTTTATTTTTTTTGCAGCACGATGAACCGCCCCTTTTTCGGGACCAAAGAATAAGCCTGTCTTTTCCATTTTCTGCGTTTTATTGGTTAGTTCCGTCAAGTTCCCCGCGAACATATTCGCCTAATATCGATAAACTGGAAACATTTTTCAAGATATGATGAATAGCTTTCTCATAATTATCTTCCGTTTCGTACTCCACATCCACATGGATCGTATATTCATTTGGCTTACCCAGGATAGGAACGGATTGTATTTTATTGAGATTGATTTTATGGTCGGCAAAAATGTTCAGTACCTTAGCCAATGCTCCGTAATAGTGACCCACTTCAAAACAAAGTGAAGCTTTATTGTTATTTACACTGTGTGTACCATGCTTTGAGAGGATCCAAAAGCGGGTATAGTTTTTCTTATTGGTTTCAAGCCCCGAATCAATAATATCCAGCCCGTAAATTTCGGCCGTTCTCAAATTTCCGATTGCTGCGGCATCCATCAGCTTTTCTTCCTGCAGCAATTTACCCGAAGCTGCTGTGTCCTGATTTTCGATAATCCTCACGTGAGGGAAATAAGTTTCGAGATACTCGGCACACTGGCGGATCGCGATCGGATGAGAATAGATCACACGGACATTCTCTTTTTTACCTCCGGGCAACATCATTAAGTTCATCTGGATATGAATATAGATTTCTCCTATTACCCGCAAATGGTAATCCCTGATCAGCGAATAGTTCTGAAGAATACTGCCCGCAATGGAATTCTCAATGGCCATGACTGCGATATCGACCTTATCTTCATCGATTAATTTGCAGACGCTGCTAAAAGACCGGCATTCAACGATCTCAATTTTTTCGTCACCAAAATATTTTTGCGCAGCATCTTCATGAAATGACCCTGCAATTCCCTGAATAGCAATTTTCTTCATACTACTTTCATTAAAGGACCCAAATTTACAAAAAAATGCACCTCTGTTTCTTTCCTCAGAAGAAACAGCCGTCAAAAATAACAAAAAATGCATCTCCGGTATAATCCGGACAATTCTCCGGTTACGGTTCAGGATTAAAATTCATAAAGGTCGCTTGCGCTCAGCAGTTCGATTTGATGATCCTTGAGAATCTGAATACACTTCTGAATATCTTCCGGTTTTAAAACAATATTGGCTGAATCTTTATCCATCGAGAATGCATAAAGATATTCAATGAAAATACTTTCATCGGCCAGAATATTCAAGGCTTTAGACAAGGCCCCCGGAACATTCGGACTATGCAGGCAAATCACGTCAGTGAGGCGTACGGCAAAACCGGCTTCTTTTAAAATTTCACCGGCTTTTTCGGGATCAGAAACGATCATCCGCAGGATACCGAACTCGGTGGTATCGGCCACACTGAATGCCGACATATTAATACCGGCATGGCCGAGCAGGGAAGCAACTTCATTCAACCGGCCGGCCTTGTTTTCCAGAAAAACAGATAATTGTTTGATGATCATAAATCTACCTCCTATAGTTTACGGTTGTCAATGACGCGTTTGGCCTTTCCTGCTGAACGTTCAATTGTTTTTGGCTCAACTAGTTTCACGTTTACTGAAATACCCAGTGTACTCTCCAGATTCGCGGTAATTTTCTTTCGTAATGTTTCAAGCTTTTTGATTTCGTCCGAAAAGAATTGCTCCTGTACCTCAACCATTACGTTAAGCGTATCCAGATTCCCTTCCCTTTCCACAATCAGCAGGTAGTGAGGTTCCGTTTCACTCATCCCGAGAAGTACGCTCTCCACCTGCGATGGAAATACATTCACACCACGAATGATCAGCATGTCATCTGAACGGCCCTTGCACTTTTCCATCCGTACAAGCGTCCTTCCGCATTCGCATTTCTCATAGATTAAACGGGTGAGGTCGCGCGTCCGATACCTGATCAGCGGTATTCCTTCCTTGGTAATGGTGGTGAAGACCAATTCGCCCACTTCACCCGGCGTAACCGGCTGGAGCGTTTCAGGATCAATAATTTCGGGGAGGAAATGATCTTCATTGATATGCATACCGCACTGACATTCGCATTCACAGGAAACACCCGGCCCCATAATCTCACTTAATCCATAAATATCAATAGCTTTTATTCCAAGCTTTTCTTCAATCTCATGCCTCATATTTTCCGTCCAGGGTTCGGCGCCAAAAATTCCCACTCTCAGCTTCAACTCCTCCTTTCTAATCCCCATCTCTTTCATCGCTTCGGCCAGATAAAGCGAATAAGAAGGCGTACAGGCCAGTACTGTTGTTCCAAAATCCTGCATCAGTTGCAATTGCTTCCGGGTATTACCTCCTGAAATCGGGATGACCGAAGCGCCCAGGTTCTCACATCCGTAATGGAGACCAAGTCCACCGGTAAAGAGCCCGTAGCCGTATGCCACCTGAACAATGTCATTCCGGTGCACACCTCCCATACAAAGAGCCCGGCTGACCATTTCGGCCCAGTTAGTCAAGTCCTTGCGGGTATAACCGACTACAGTTGGTTTTCCCGTTGTTCCGGAAGAGGCATGGATCCTGACGATCTCACTCATAGGAACGGTAAACATTCCGAAGGGGTAATTATCGCGCAGATCCTGCTTCACAGTAAAAGGAAGCTTGGCAAGATCTTCAAGCGACCGGATATCATCAGGAACAAGACCTTCTTCCTGCATTTTTTTCCGGTAACAAGGCACGTTGTGATAAATCCGCTGAACGGTTTCCCGCAAGCGCTCAGTTTGAATGGCTTTTAATTCACTCCTGTCAGCACACTCTATTTTTTCATTCCAAATCATTGATCTGTTTTTTTTGACGGAAGAATTATTAACTTCCGCATTATATGTAATCAGTTTGCTGGTAAGCCAGATACTCCCGGAAAAGATTAGCAGACATCCGGCCCCTTTTTTTATGACCATCAAAAATAACAGAAATGCGTATCTATTCAACAACGACTGGAAACCACCAATTTAAAAGTGCTGCGAAAATCAGGACTGCTCACCATACAAATGTACGGTCAAACAAGCATTTGACAAATTCAATCCTCCTGTTCCTTCAATTTGAAATTCCTTCAATTTAAATTGAGTTTGAATAAGAAATAGGAACAGACCCGGCCAAAAAGGGAAGCCGGATGAAAAAGTCAGGTAACGGGTAACCCGGAATTAGTTGTTTTCAGCCACGATAATCAGCGGCAAATGATTTCCGGTATAGGGCTCCCTTCCAAAATTGGCATAGAAGTGAAGTTGCTTAAAACCTGCCATCCATAAAACCTTTTCCAGTTCTTTTCTCCGAACCGGAAGCAACAGTACCTTGTTTTCAAGTATATTATTGTTCCGTTTATCAGTCAGTATCGTTTTGAATTCAATTTTTGACTGAGTTCCGTTTGTCGGGGTATAATGACGGGCAAATTGAAGACGGCCTGTTTCAATTAAGGGAAGTTCTGATATCTTTTTATCCAAAATGTAATCGTAATT
>JBDKTZ010000545.1:0-12481 GCA_039679975.1 Prolixibacteraceae bacterium | reverse complement strand
CCTCTTTGATCTTCTCATAATTGGTGTTTCTGAGCACGCCGACGTACTGATCAATTTCCGAAAGATCAGGATAAACGGCCCATTGCCCCATTTCATGAGACAGCATCGGAGCATTGATCCCTTTTATCGCATCCCGGTAGTCACTTGCGGTTTCAGGTTCATGGGTATTGAATCGTGTCACGGAAAGGACATCGAAACCTGACCATTGGATACCGACAGTCCGTCTTTTTTCAGCGCCCAGGGCTGAAACGAAAAAATCATCGATACAATCCGGATCCCATGGATGGGAAGTGCAACAATACAAATGTCTCGGATCATGTTCTTTCGCTTTGGTGATAACCTGCCGTGTAATATCGGTATGACTTTTTTCATTTTGAAGGGAAACCATTCCAAAAGAGGGATGGTTGCCATAAGTATCCAAAATGGCTGACATTTCGGAATAAGGCGAGCCGGTCAGTTCAACCTGAATAAGCATTCCAAGCTCATCGGCGGCCTGAAATGCAGCCTCGGGCGGGCACCATGTGTGAAAACGCACATGATTCAGTCCATATTCTTTATACACCCCAAGGACATGCAGCCAGCTTTCCTTGTCCATTGCGGGATCAGCTTTCAGCGGAAATTGTCCGCAATCAAGGGTTCCTCTTAAAAAAACAGGCTGTCCGTTCAGTAGGAACTGAGAACTTCGAACCGACCATTCACGCATGCCAAAGTACGTTTCCATCGAATCGCATACGTTTTCTTCCACTTTTAACGTGACCTTCAGTTCATATAATGCGGGATTGAATTCGTCCCATAAAACGACCGGTTCAGGAACCGATATTTTGGCGGTTACGAAACTACAGGTATCCGCCCCCATCTGAAAAACGATATTTTGGCGGCTACCGGGCTGATCAGGAAAGCCCTTTCGCTTACCTGCAAGCACCAAAGTCCCCTTAGAAGCAATCTGGTCCATATTTCTCACGGTGATTTTCACGATCGCCTTCTTTGTCTGGATATCGGGATAAACCTGGATATCTTTGATGTGTATCCGTTCTGAAGCTTGTAGTTCAATTTTTCCTATAATACCATTCCACCTTGCGCCTGACCCGTTGGTCGCGTGGTGTGACCAGGTTTGAAGTGCCGGAGAATTGTTGACCATGATGGTCAGCCGGTGTTTACCGGGAACTGCAGAGGACGTGATTTCGCAGATATGAGGAGTAGCGAAGTCTTCGCTTTCTCCCTTGAGTATGCCGTCCCACCAGACCTTACTGCTACCAGGTACCCTTTCCAGAAAAAGCTGTACCGGCTTATTGTTCCAGTTTTCGGGAATCATAACTTCCCGCTCCACCCAAAGAATGCCGTCATAAGCGTAAAGACGTTCAAGCCCTCCGGCAAAACCGGGACTATTTGAAAGTTTTTTACCCAGACGTCCGTCATTCTCTGTTCCGGGAAGAAAAATGGTCTCCGGATGTCCATAATCATTCCCTTTAAAGTAGATCTCGTGTTGCAGCTTGATATTTTCCTCCCGGGGAAGACCGTTTTCAAACCATTTTGCTGTTGTCCCGGTATTAAAAACATCAAGGGCAACACGCCAGTTACCTGCCAGAGATATCGCATGTGTTTCTGTGAATTGTTTCCCTGTCCGGGGAAAAGCTATCAGGGTTAACGCCAGAAACGGTATGCTGAATAGAAACTTCTTTATCATTGCCACGTATGCTGTTTATATTAATTATGTAAAACTCCAATAAAGAGGGTATAAAGGAGTGCAATATCACACTCCTTTCAATCAATTCGAATAAAAATTACCAATTCGGGTTTTGCTGTAAATCAGGATTTATAGCGATCTCTTTTGTTGGCAGTGGCCTTAGATAATGTTTGGCCGGATCAAAATTCCTTTCTGTTTCCGCAATGATGAATCCATTCCCATCCGTTTTGCTTTGCCAGCTTGAACCCGCGTACGGATTTCTGTTGACGCCATCGATAATGATCGGTTCAGTCCAGGTTGAACCCACAATTTTGATCCCTTTGATATCTGCCTTCAACTCGGTTTCAGCGGTTTTCCATCTTCTCAGATCATCGTACCTGAATCCTTCCAATGCAAGTTCGACCGTTCTTTCCCTGTGTATTTCCTGTTTCATATCCAGGCCGTTTGCGGTAACGAAAGTATTGGTCAATGCAGGCATGTTTACCCTTTGCCGAATAACGTTGATCGATTTATCCAGATCAGCATCGCTGATGGTACCATTCCTTTCCATTTTGGCTTCTGCATAGATTAGTAATACCTCTGCATACCTGATAATATGATTATCATAATTCCATTCCAGCTTGATATTTGCGTCAGCATCGTCAGACAGGAATTTATAAGTGGTATAACCAGTGTTCCCGTTGCGTTGCGGATAGAACGGCCAATTTGCCACAGGCGCGGAATAAAACGGCTGATAAGCAATTGTTCCGGGTATCATCATCGTCATCTTCATCCGGGGATCGCGATCCTGGAATTCAGAGGCGGTTGTCCCATAACCCTGAAATAGCGGAGATTGAGTAACGGGCAATCCATCATTACACAGATACATATCGGCCAACTTTTTTGTGGGCAGGTAGCCGCTCTGCTGAATCAGCTGAGGAAAAATCTGATCGAAAATATCCTTTTGATAGCGATGATCCAAAATACACTCGGCAGCATCATCTCCTGCCTCGATAAATAAGTGGCGGTAGCTGTTAACCCCCATTCCGGTATACAGGGCATACTG
Source organism: Prolixibacteraceae bacterium (assembly GCA_039679975.1). Taxonomy (GTDB): domain Bacteria; phylum Bacteroidota; class Bacteroidia; order Bacteroidales; family Prolixibacteraceae; genus JBCFBK01. The sequence continues at coordinate 9,752 of JBDKTZ010000545.1, read as the reverse complement.
TCCGCTGCCGATCACATCATCAGAAGCTTCGATCGCGATGTCAAGGTACCCGTTTGCATTTGCGTCATTGCGGTATTTGCCCCAGGTCCCTTCAAACAAGGCGACCCTTGCTTTCAGTGCATTGGCCGAGCCACGGGTGACCCTGCCCTTTTCCGTATTTGTCAACGTGTTACTTTCCGGCAGATCAACGGCGGCTTCAGTCAAATCTTTCAGAATGAAATCGACTGTTTCTTTTCTGTCGGATCTGGGAACATATAATTCCTCGCTGTTAATATCCAGTACGCGGTCGATAAGCTGAACTCCTCCGTAAAGCCTGAATAAACGCCAATAATTATATGCTCTGAAAAACTTAGCTTCAGCAACGTATCTTTTCACGTCTGCTGCGACCGGTGACTCAGCAGCCTTGCCAATGATGTTATTACATCTGCGAATATACGTGTAGGGGGTATTCCAGTTATTGTCTGTTTCGGTGGTTTGATAGGTGCCGTTACTAATAGAATTAGGCACACTGTATGCTATATCTGACTCGGTATCACTGAAAGCAAACACTTCGAGTGACATATACAGATTATTGGCTGCCAACTGATAGTCGGCTGCTGTCTTCCAGAATGTGGCATCTGAAATTGTATCCTTGGGAATCAGATCCAGATCCTTGGTACAACCTGTCAAAAGCCCAACAGCAAGGGTAATTATTTTAATATAATTGTATCTCATGATGATTAACTTTAAACTGAGGTTTTTAAAATTTAATATCTAAGCCCAACGAAACAACTCTGCTGAACGGGTAGGTCTGTTCATCCGTACGTTCCCATGTTTCTTCCGGGTCGAAAGAACGGTTCCATGTCCCTTTTGAAAAAGTAAACAGGTCCTGTCCGCTGGCATAGACCCGCACACTTTGCATTTTCAGTTTGCTGCAAAAAGACTCCGGCAAGTTATAGGCCAGGGTGATTGTTTTAACCCTCAAATAGGCCAGGTTATTCATACGCATGGCAGAGACTCTCCAATTCCAGTTCTTTATCTCGTCAAAACCTAACCCTCCCGGTATGATCCTCGGATATTGTGCATCCCGATTCTCCGGTGTCCAGTTTTTACCGTAGAAATATTCCAAAGGCTGATGCCATACGTAATAGAAAGGCTGGCTGAAGTCTGCAGTCCGGACTCCTTCTCTTTTCCCGACTCCTTGTAAGAAAATACTCAGGTCGAAATTTTTATAAGACAGATCAATATTTGAAGAATAGGTATACCTGGGCAGGAGGTTTCCCAGATAGACCATGTCTCCTTTGGTTCCTACCGCCGGATCCCCGAATGCAGTGATCTTCCCGTCTTGGTCGACATCCCTGAACATTACATCACCGATGCCGATTTTTGCAGGGACGTTAGCCAGTTCTTTGTATTCGGCTAACTGCTCCGTATCCTGGATGATTCCGTCAAACTGATACCCAAAATAAGATTGCAGAGAATAGCCTTCACGAGCGGGAACCAATCCTTCCGAATAGGTATCATTCCCTTTTAACTCAATCATTTTATTTTTACTGTCACTCACCGTTGCCGAGATGCGATACTTAAAATCACCGATATGATCCCCCCAGCTTATTGATAAGTCCCATCCCTTTGTTTCAAGTTTGCCAATATTCTGGGTCGGTGCAGAACCACCTAACGTTGCCGGTAACTGTTGATTCACCAGCATGTTATTGTTATGTTTGATGTAATAGTCAAAACTGCCTGTCAGTCTCGACTTCAGAATCTCAAAATCCAACCCGCCGTTAAGGGTTTCGATCGTTTCCCATGTTCTGCCTTCAGATGCAATATTGGGGATTGCACCGGGGAACCCGGAATTAGGTGAACCTAACGGGTATTTTCCGGTGACAGAAATCAAAGAGATATAATCATAATTGCCAAAACTGAGCTCCTGATTTCCGGACTGTCCCCATGATGCTCTCAGTTTAAGGTTATCAAAAGTCCCTGAAGATTGGATAAACTGTTCTTTACCCAAATTCCAGGATACGGAAACAGCAGGGAATACAGCACTCCAGCGCTTACTTGGGGCAAATTTGGAACTTCCGTCGATCCTTGTTGTAAAATCCACAAAATACTTTTGATCAAAAGCATAACTGAACCTGCCGAAATAGGAGCTCAATGCCCAATCCGATGCGTTCCCGGTAAAATTGGCATATTCAACTTTCGTAAGGTCGGCCAGGTTTAAAGTAAACAGCTCATTGCTTGCAAAATTATATCCTGTTATGGATTTGAACTGATAATCATTCTCCTCGTGCGAAGCTCCTGCCATCAGGTTAAAATCATGCTTATCAGACACCTTCTTTTTATATTCCAGGTATGCTGTATAAGATCCGGAAATGCTTTTGGAGTCGGAATAAGTAGCCTCGTTGGGCGAGTTCGCAATATCCTGTACGTCTCCGGCCCAATTATAACGGGTATATGTCGGGAAATTGGCATTCTCATCGCCTGTCCCAATCGTAATACCTGCCTGAGCAACCAGTTTCAGATCCGGTGTGATCCTTAGATCCCCTTTAAAATTGGTGGAAAACTTGGAATAATTTGATTCACTTTTACCTTTTTGAAGAAGTTCTACCGGATTGGCATACCCCTGGTATTTCCAAAGCTGTCCTTTGGAATTATAGACCGGCAGATAACTCCAAATCCGGCAAACTCCATGCAATGCTGTTCCCAGTTGGGAAGGCGCGGCAATTGTCTGTGCTTCATATGTGCTCCGGGTTTCAAGAGTTAAACGCTCAGAAAGTTTAAAGTCATAATTCATCCTTAAATTATACCGGTCCCAATGATTTTCACCATATTTGAATATCCCCTCGTCACGCTGATATCCTGCAGAAAAAAGGTAGGTGTTATTGTCGCCCCCACCGGAAATGCTAAGGTTATGCATTTGCTGAACGCCGTTTCCATAAACAACATCCATCCAGTCCGTATTGCCATAAAATCCGGGATAATTCTCCAGGAACTTCATCCATCCACTGGCAGGATCCGGTTCTGCATTCGCCTTTATTTTTTCAAAAACCTCTTGCGAAACTCCCGGCAGACCAACATTTTTCATTCCTTCATCGAACATTTCAGCCATTTGAAGTGTACTGGCCATTTTCTTCAGAAACTGAGGCGTTTTGATTCCATAGTTACCCGAATAGGAAATGACAGGCCTCCCGGTCTTTCCTTTTTTTGTGGTAACAATTAAAACCCCGTCGGCTGCACGGGCACCATAAATGGAAGCGGCAGCATCCTTTAGTACAGTAACATTTTCGATATCGTTCGGATTAAGAAGGCTCAAATCTCCCGGAATCCCATCAATCAGGATCAGAGGCTTATTCCCGCTGATTGAGGAGACGCCGCGAATTTGAAAAGAGTAGTTTTCCCTCCCAGGCTGGCCACTGCCCCTGGTCACCGTTACACCGGGCAGTGCTCCCTGCAAGGCATTAAGTGTGCTTGTGATGGGTCTTGTTTCAAAGGTCTGACTGTCTATTTTAGATATTGATCCGGTTAATGCCCCTTTTACTTTTGTTCCATAGCCGATCGCTACCACTTCCTCAAGTCCTACCGACTCTTCTTCCAGGGTTACAGGAATATTTGCTTTTCCCGAAACCGGGATTTCCTGTGTTTTCATTCCGATAAACGAAAAAACAAGAACAGCATTCACCGGAATATTGGGAAGAGAATAATTCCCGTTACCGTCGGTAACCGTCCCCATAGTTGTTGTTTTAACAATTATCGTGACACCAGGAAGCGGAGAGCCGGAGGAATCTGTAACGTAACCTGAGACAGTGAGGGACTGCTGTTGGGATCCGGACTCTGTCAATGGCGAAAGAATGATGATCCGGTCTTTTCTTTCAAACTTAACATCGGTATCCGAAAACAGCAATTTTAATGCATCCTCAAGTTTCTTATTATCAATATTGATTGAAATCCTCCGTTGAACATCAATAAATTTTTCACTGTAGAGGAAATTGCAACCACACCTATCCTCAATCTTCGATAGCGCCTCCTTTAGAGTCGCATTTTTCAGATCAAGACTCAGAAGTTGCGAATACGACTTATTTGCCAAAACCCCAAAAAACGAAATCAGTAACAGAAACGTAGTTAGTTTCATAATCCTAAATAGCTTTTTTACAATAGGAACCTGCTGTTCCCATCTGAAACAGTAATTTTTTTTCATACTTTTGTTTTGTTTAAATTAGAATTAACCCTGTTTGCGCAGGGATGATTTTGCTTTATACAGGGGAATGTTGCTGCATTTCCCTGTAGTTTTTGATCGTTAATTTATTCCATAAGCACTTTATTTAAAGTATATCGGGTACTCTTACCGTCTTTTTAGAAGTATTTTTTGTTTTTGGTAGGTACCATCAGGTAACTTCTCCCGCGGCAACAATACATAATCAACAGGAGTTGCTTTGGTCAGAAGGTCAAGAATCTGAGGAAGCGATTCATCGACAAATCTTACCGTATAGGTATAATCCTTTATATCATTGGTCGCACTGATTTCCACATTGAACATCCGTCCCAGTCTTTCCGACACTTCGTCAATACCGGAATTGTCAAAGATCAGCATACCATCTTTCCAGGCAATGTATTTCTCTGTGTCACCCTTTGTACCCGAAATTTTTCCGGAAAGGATATGGTATTCGATATGTTGTCCCGGAACCAGGGTTCCAATGGTTTTTGATTTACCATTTCCAATGTATTTCTCAAGAGCAACCCTACCTTCCACCAGTGTAGTTTCAACCGCATCGTTTTCAGGATATGATCTCACGTTAAACTTGGTACCCAAAGCTTTGACCTTTATCTGCTTTGTCTTCACGATAAAAGGATGTTCAGGGTCATGGGTAACGTTAAAGAACCCTTCACCCGACAAGCTCACATCGCGTGTATTGCTGCCAAAAAACCGGGGGTATTTCATTTTACTGCCGAAATTAAGATGGACTTCCGTTCCATCGGATAGTTGAACCACTGTTCTCGATCCTGCGGGAGCAACTATTTCAAGCGAATCAACAATCCTATCAGTATATTTTGCCATATAGCGTGTCGAATTGCCGGAGAGCATGTAAAGAAGAACGGAAAGGACAGGTAGCAGAAGGATCGCCGCAACACGTACCAGCCAAGTAGTGATCAATGAAGTAATTTTTTTCTTTTTGATCCCCAATTTTACACCTTTGATGTTAATCCGGTGATGGATCTTGTCGAGTAAAAAATTAAACCGTTCATTCTGATCTTCAGAATATTTCTTTGTTTTAATGTTTTTCCAGTCCAGATATGCCAAATTCTCACTTTCATCCGATAAAGCATCTTTGTCGATCCACTGGACAATCTTTTCCAATTCTTTAGGATTACACCTGTTATTCAAAAACTTTATAAATAGTTCTTCTGTCATTTTTAAGCGATTCATTTTCCTGAGACGACGGAACAACTCATATCATTTAGAGGTTCCTTCTAAATCATTTACATATGTAATACGCTCAACGGATGTTACAGGACTAAATAAAATTCTGTTTTTCTTTATTCACAGGAAAAGATAGGCAAATAATACATTGATGATAGATCCATTATCGATATTCGATTTTAAGAATCCAAGAACTGTGACCATGTGATTTTTTACCGTGTTGACGGAAATTCCCAATCTCTTTGCAATTTCATTATGAGTTAGTCCTTCTTCACGACTTAACTGAAATATTTCTCTTTGCCGGGGAGTTAACTCTTTAAGCAAAAACTGCATCCTGCTATTTAACTCCCTGAAGTAGATTTCATCTGTTAACTCATACACCTGATCAACATTCTGCAACGATTTCAGGTATTCAAAGTATTTATTTTCGCGGACCTTCTTTCGTAAAAGACTGATGGCCGAATTGTACGAGATTGTAAAAAGAAATGACTCAAATGAGGAATAGATATCAATTTTATCTCTGTATTCCCAGATTTTTATAAAAACTTCCTGAACTATTTCCTCTGCATCTGGCTCTGCCTTCACATACCGGATTACAAATTCATACAATCTTTTGCAATATCGCCCATATATGGTATCAAAAGCTACCATATTTCCCTCTTTTAACAGAAGCAAAAGTTCGGTATTTGTTTTTACCTTCTCCAAGAGAATTTTATGTAGTCTGCAAAGATCTTTTTAATCATTTAATCTGATTATTCATAAAATAAGGAACTTGTTACCATAAAAATAGCTGAAGTATCAGCATTTTTACGATAACAACAAACATCCCTGGAACAATGATAAAAAATAATTTTGAGAGTGCGACCCCGATCCTGAATCTTTTTCATGTATTGGACGGAAAAATCGAACTGGCCTATCGCGGGGAAAAGATCATCAGCAACGAAGGCTTTTTACCGTTGGAGAAAGTAGAGAACCAAATCGCGCTTATCAACAAATTCAGTTGCTGTGTAACAGATACAGGAGACCGGCACTACATTGACCAGACGATCAACTTATATATTACAGTGCTGTTGCCGCTTAAAAATTAACGAACTATTGTTTTAAAGTATAACCTGCATATAAATAAGACCAGGGCGCCCGCCACAGCTTTCTTTCCTATTGTTTTGCCGCGGATTTAACTACCAATAAGGAGGATTTAAAATCTTTTACTGCCGGCTGTCGCCTGGATTAATTCTATAAATCTCATAACGGATGAACCTGCATTACTATTAGGGCTGTTCAATATACACTGAACCAATCCAGGCTTTTATAATAGCTGTATTCATTGTTTGCTTTCCATTTTGCCAGCGGAACATACATACTCAATCCGCTAAAATGTGCAGGATCAATGGTGACAGAAATAAATTTGTCAGTCGCTTGATGATAAAGCACAGTTTTGTTTAACTGAGTTTGAAAAGTAAGGTATTCTGCATCGTTACTTAATGCATTCACCACATCGCCCATATCAAAAAAAACCTGAGGTATAAACGGGGTATGATAAACCTGGAATCCGCTCACATCAAGCGACTCAGCCTGAGCGAATTTTCCTTTCAGTATTCCGGAGGTCACCATATACAATCCTTCCAATTCCCGCATATCGATTAACGAAATGGTAGCTGACCGGATTTGTTCAACCAGATCCGATTCCAAATCGGAATTGGTATAATTCTTATAATACTCATAATAGGCCTGGCAGGCTTTTTTAAATCCGGTTTCGCCCTCAAACAAATACGGGAGTATTTCTGCATAAGGCATTCCTGATGCCTTATAATCGGGTTCAGCCAATACTTCGGTTGGCGATGCGATCACATAATTGCAGGTATGCCTGAGTTCGTATAAAGCTTCCACGCTGCCCATCAGGCAAACGTCAAAGAGAATAAATTCGGCTGTTGAGGCGGGCAATGCCGCAGCCACATCGCCGATTTCCATGTATGCTGATCCACTGCTGCCGGGATCATCGTCGATTGAGATGTAACGTGTTCGGGGGAATCGTTGAGTTGCACGGAAACTGGCAGCCCGCGTGGGTATTTCGTAATCCTCAGGTACCCAACCCATGGAATGTCCCCAGATCACCAGTCCAAACTTCTCGGACGGGACCAGCTCTTTTGTGTCTGCAATTACCTGATTTAAGACGGCGGCGCTTGCAGAATTTTCCTCTGTATATATTTTCAGGTCTTTCTCATTCCCTTCGGCAGTCAGTTTGAATAAGCGGGGAGCTTTATTATCCCGGTCCAGGTACACCACAACCGCACCTTTGCTCGTCAGCCCTGATCTTAACTGGCCGAGCGAATAAGTCACGTCTCCGTCCAGTGAATTATCTGCAGCCATATAAACCAGAATGGTATAAGGCTCTTTTTTATCATCATCGTCATCATCAAACCAACATCCTGTGAATAAAAAGGATGTCAATAAAAGCGAAAGACACAATTTAGCAAAGGTGTTCATGATTTCAGTATTGATGATACGAATGTATTGTTTTTTTTCTGATGATCATTTATTCCTGATCCGAATAACGATTCTCTAATGCTTGTCGCCGGCATATCTTTTGGAAAGGCCTATCCTGAACGGGGCGTTCCTGATGGCTTACTTTGAAGCCATCAGGAAAAGCTGCTTTCAATACGACACATTTTCATACCATTCATGATTCATGATCACTCACCATACTTTTATTTTTTGCCTTCCGGAAACTGAAATTTCAAACGGACCGGGTGAAGGATTTTGCTTATCCCGCTTTTTCCCGAGGTAATCAGTATCGATGATCAGGCGGGAGCCCTCCGGAATATCGAAGGGCAGATCAGGAACAACGACTTTGCCCAGATATACTGAAGTGATGAGCTGCCTTCTTTGCATTGTCAGCCACTTTTTATCGAGGGCTATTTCAATATCCAGACGATTGTCATTCCGAAGCAAATTCACCATAGAAACAAAAGCGGTATCATCGACAGCTTTTGTTTCCATTGCAGGTTGCTCTTTGTATTTTTTCATTTGCTCTTGCGCCTGACTGTTCATCTCTCCAAACTTTTGTCCTTCTTTACTCCCGGTAATCGCGACCGCTCCTTTCATATAAACATTTCCTTCGAATGCGACCGGCAACAGGGCTTTACTGTATTGGCTAACATCTCCGCCTTCCGTAAAGAGGTTGTTATAAAACCGGATATCACCTGCGGGATTATCATGTAAAGCTTCGACAAATGTCGAGTGTGGCCTGTGGAATGGAGTTAATCGCGCGTCATAGTCAATTATTTCAGTTTTTCCTCCGAAAAGATTATGCACAAAAGCAACACCAGAGGAATTCATCAATAAATTCTTCTCAGAAAGCAAAATGTTATTGCCCACCAGAATGGGACCATGATTCACTTCCAGAAAAATATCCAGGGAGTTATCATGCAGCAGATTATTTTTCACCTGTGCGCCCTGTGCCATCCAGTCAAGCCATACACCCAGACAGGTGCGGTAGATCTGATTATTCATGATCTGCACATCCACGGCTCCGTGAAACTTGATGCCTGCCATCTCGGCGCCGGTAAACAAGCGTCTGACATGAATGTCGTGAATGATGTTTCCCTGAACAGTACTAAAAGCACATCCCATACTGCCCACAACACCAGCCTGCTCGCAATAGGCAATCGTGTTGTTGCGAACCAGGTGCCCGCCAATGGTGCCCTTATTCCACCCAAAAGCCAAAGCCCGCCTGATGGTCCCATTATACCCCTCCGCCGATTCGGTCTGGTTATTATCCCATTCGTCACCGTATTTACCCAGCGCGATCCCTACACATTTAGAATACTGAATGACATTGTTTTCAATGATCCATCCACGGCTCCAGTGCGTCCCGATCAGTCCCGTCTGTTCGGCGGTAGGCGGTGCCCAATTGGTAGCAGCATGCTGCATGGTAAAACCGCGAATTGTGATGAAATTGATAAAAGGCTTATCCGGATAGAAAACAGTTTGTCGGACATTGATCTCTGTCGTTTCCTGGTTGGGATCAACATTCCTGAACTGTGCCCGGATCGTTGTCATGGCGGAATCGACCTCACCCCACCAAAGCAGATTTTTCTCATCGGCAGGACGCATGACCTCCTCCTGAACGGCAGCCTCCATCAGCCAGTCTCCGTTCAGGTAAACCGCCCCGGTGTGATATTTCCGCCCAGCCGGCTGAGGTGAAAACCAATCGCCCCGGATCAGATCCGAATAGGGATTGAATTCTCCAAAAAACACATTCGGGATTTTCACCACCCAGGTGTCATGGTCCAATCTCTTCCAGCCTTTTATGATTTCAGAACCTTTAATCTCCGCTTTCTCTCCGGGAGCGGCC
>JBDKTZ010000357.1:0-2159 GCA_039679975.1 Prolixibacteraceae bacterium | reverse complement strand
AATAATTTCCCATATCGGCCAGTTCAGCTTTCATCAGAAAAACGTTGTACGGCATCCACATCGACATGGTGAAATATAAATTGTCTCCTGTTACTGATATCGGATGAAAAAACGAACCATATAACTGTGCGTAATCCTTGCCCGCCGCCAGCTCGTAAGGTTCACTCCAAGGTCCTGTTATCTGCCCGGCCGTGCGCATGGTGATGTTATAGCGGGCAGCGTTGAAATAGGCAATAATCCATTTCTGATGCGTTTGGTTATAGATGAAAGACAACTCACCGACCTGATCGCTGATGATGTCCGTCGCTTTGTTTTCATCTCCTTTTATCCATTGACCGGTTGAATTATCCCAATATTCATAATTTTCCCTGATTTCGATATCCTGTTCCCGGAAACGGGCCAGCCGTGCAGAACTGTCTCTTCCCGGCCGGGTGCCAATCATATACACATATCCATCCTTTTTAAAATACCCAGCCTGTCCGAAATTGCTGGATGAAGAAAAGGATACATTCAGGCATTTCGTCCAGGTTGCGCCGTTGTCGGCCGACTTGTACATACCTGAATAATTGGTAATCCAGCCTGTCCAGTTTCTAATATTAAAATAATGTACGTAATCAAATCCGTTCGCACGGATGGCTGCCGAGGGAATAGACGTCCAATCGCCATTACCCGATCCGTCTTTTCCGCCAGGTATAATTTCACGGGCATCTCCTCTGCTGTCTGCAGCCATACTGCTGAATGAAAGGCCGTCTTCCAAATTATGATCATCCGAAAAAGCCAGTACATTACTTCGCCAGCTTCCTCCATTAGGGCCCGGATTACCCGGATTGGGTTTAAAATCACGTCCAAAGGTATCGCCAAAAAAGATCCCGTACTTTCCCGGTTCCATTTCCCAGATAATGCCCAGATCTGTTCCTCCGACATTCCATTTTACTGCCGTATTGTTCGGACTGGCAAAGGTTTCACCCGACATGGCCGTTCCTGTAATGCGTGCAACACGGGTCATGTTACGAATAAAAAATCCCCGGCGGTTGTCGATACTCAAAGAAAGCTCATTCGACATGTTCCCATCGTTGTAATAAGCCCGCAATAGCAATTTGAACGATTCGGGATCTGATTTTTGAACGGTGTACTTAAACACATACGGTGATGAGAGATCTGCCTGCTCTATACGAACGAAATAATTATCCCCTCCGCTTTTTTTGACCATCAGGTAATCGATCTCACTCAGATTTTTGAAGATCAAAACTACCGACACTGCCTTTGTATCCTTGTCCGGAATGAGGATTGTCTCCGACGATGTAATTTCATCAACCGGCACATAAGGCTCGTTGCCTTCATTCTTACTACACGCAAAGAACATCAGCACACACGAAATAAAACTGGCGTAAATGAGGTATTTTTTGATATTTTCCGGATACATTTTTATTTTAACTCAAGAATTAAGTCTTCAATTTCAACTCTCCTGATTGGATACTAAGCAACAGCGCTTTACCAATTATGAATTATGGAGATCGGACCCTTACTGACTCTCTTGCATGAATGCAAAAGAGTCAGCAGAGAAAGTCCGCTTCGCATCAATTGCTCAGCCTGACAAATTCTCAAAATTTGGTCTTTGTCGCGGCTTAATCGCAACAGATACACAGATCGTTATTATTCAATTTCAATAACCTGACCCTCAGAATAAACCCTGTCGGTTTTTCCTTCTTCGCGCGCCTGGTCTGTTAAGTATCCAAGCAATTTTACTACAAACCGATATTTCTTACTTGCATTAGTCGCAATGCTTGCAGACGTATTTTCATTTCCTACAATAACTTTCTGTCTGTAGATGTTGTTCTCCACGACTTGTATGCTCACTTCGAGCGGTCTTTTAAAATCGGCAGAAACAGCGGCGGGTATTTTCCATGTTAAGTTGACCTGGTCCCCCTGTTTTGTATATTCCAAATTCTCCACTTTAGGTAAGGAGTGGTCAAACTCCTTTAAATCAACGATATCTCTGTCGTAACAGCCGGTAAACTGAATCGCAATAAATGTTACAACAACTATTTTTATAATATTCTTCATAATTATGCTGTTAATGTTGTCAATATCCGGGATTCTGTGTGTAATTTCCTTTTGCCCATTTTATCTGAGGCTGAGGTATCGGGAAAAACTCGTCG
>JBDKTZ010000348.1:0-5323 GCA_039679975.1 Prolixibacteraceae bacterium | reverse complement strand
TGCCTGTCTACTCCGACCGGAACTCGGAACGTTTCCCGGCTTATCACCGGCTTGATCTGTCGTACACGCACAAGCTGCGCAACTGGGGAAAGGTTGAACGTGACCTGAGCTTTTCGCTGTACAATGCATACGGACGGCGCAATACCTGGGCCATCCAGTTTGAAGCTGACGACGATAACCCAAAGGTGATGAAAGCCAAAAACCTGTACCTGTTTACCTTCGTACCGTCAATTACCTATAACTTAAAATTCTGAGCGTCATGAAACAACGATATATTTATACCCTGCTGGCCGCTTTAATCGCAACAGCCTGCACGGAAGACATTGACCTGCCCCTGAAGAGCCAGGGCACGCGGATGCTGATGGTCGAAGGCCAGATCACTACCGATACAACCGCCCACTGGGTTCGGTTAAGTTACACCTCCGACTATTACGAAACGGGTGAAAATCCGGTCGAGGGTGCGAGTGTGACGGTTTCGGACGGGACGACCAGTTACGTACTGACCGAAGACCCGCAAAAAGAGGGATTGTTTAAGACGGCAGCCGATTTTTATGGTATGCCGGGTAAAACCTATCGCCTGACCATTACCGGAGTGGACAGCGACGAGGACGGAGAGGACGAAACCTATACCGCCGAAAGCACTATGCCGCCGTTCCCTGTACTGGATTCGATCGGGGTTGCAGTGGTACACAAGTTTTACACCGACGTGCTTCAGATCAGCTATTATTCACAGGAAGATCCTACCCCGGACGATGCCTATCTGTACCGGGCGAGCGTCAATAACTTTATGGTGACCGACTCCCTGCATGAATGGAGTTTTACAGACGATGAGCTCTTTAACGGTCAACGGGCCGAAGATGAGCCGGTAATCTATCTCGACCAGGAAATTAAGCAATATATCGTAAAAGACGGCGATAAAATCATGCTGGAACTTTCGCATATACCTTACCACTACTATCAGTTTCTGGACGATACGCTTTGGGAGTTCTATGGCTCCAATCCTCTGAGCGGTAATCCGGCGAATATAAGGACCAATATTTCCGGGCCGCGAAAGGCCTGGGGTTTCTTCGCCGCCTATTCGATTGACCGGAAAATAAAAGTCCTGCATTTGAATTCGGGTCAGTAACGGGATCGTGTCAGGGATGCATCTTTTTGGGATCAGGTGAAATGATCTTTTTAAAGCGTTCTGAAGTCTTTCGGAATGGATGGATCGTTTGGCTGCCGGATTAACCTGGAGTCCAGGTTGAAGTTTTTGCGGCTTACTATTTCTATTTTGCTGTAATCCGGATGTTTGCAGTTCAGGATATAATTGTGAGCACTGTGAATAATGCAACTGGGTACTTTAAGTGCTAAGCTTGCATTCGAAAGAATCCATTTTTCTGCAATTTCAGCAAGAATATCAGGTGCCGGATACCGGGTCCAGTTTGACGGCAAATCCTTTAAGGTCAGTTCTGATACGGAGTCATCCGGGATTTGGATCGTTACAATATCGAGACTGGGAATAATCGTTGTATGTACAATGGTTTCCAGCAGGGCAATTTCTTTACTTTCGCCGGTATAGAGGACCGGAATTCCCTTTTTATTCCATCTTCCTCCATAAAGAGCGGCGCCGGCCCCTGACAAATCTCCGGCATGTTTTCTTCCTGTTATCCGGTAAACGTTCATGTTTAGCTATATACGCCGTATTCGATCCGGCCTAAGAGATCTTTAACTTTTGAAATCCCACCCGGAATTTCGATGAGTTCCTTTGGCTTTAGTCCGCCGATGGCTGTATTGGCGAGGTCAATCCACTTCATAAAATTTTCCTGCCCCTCAAATACTTCTGCTCCTAAAACGAACAAATCAATGATATCCAGTAGCTTGACGGAAAAATTCCGGTCAAGTGTTTTATTGGATTTAAACCACCGGTAGAGCGTCGGTTCTGAAATATCCAGCAGTTCAGCAGTTGTACCTAAGGGAATTTTAAAGCTCTCCATGAAATTGCGGATAATGGTTGCCGTGATCCCTTCATTGGCAATCGAAATAAAGTCGAAAGGGCTTTCGATCTCAATCCCGATGTTTTTTTTTCCTACAATTTGCGTGAGCCTGTTAAAATGCCTGGTCGTTCTTTTTACTTCTTCTATCATTTGATAAAATAATTTATCACATGAGCGAAGATAGGAAGAAATGTTGAAATAACAAAGCCTGGCTCACTGAAAGAGCCAGGCTTTGTTACATTGGGTAAATACTAAAGATCTATATGCCGAAGCTGAACTGATCGATAACTTCATAGACAATACTGGCGATCCCGATAATCAGGATACCTGCAAGACAGATCAGCATACCGATCCTGCTGTAAATATCGCTTTTGAAAGTGAAAACCGGAGTATCACTTTTGTTTATGAACATGGCCTTCACAATAAGCAGGTAATAATACAGTGAAATGACCGTGTTGACCAGAGCAATAAAGACCAGCAGATGAAATCCTTCCCTGAAGGCAGCCATGAAAATGAAAAACTTGCTGAAGAATCCGGCAAACGGCGGAATTCCGGCCAGCGAGAACAGTGCCAGGGTCATCAGGACTGAGAGTTTCGGGTTGGTCAGGTAAAGTCCGTTGTAATCGTCCATATTCACTTTGCCGGTTTTCTGCTCGATAATGGCGACAACGGCAAACACGCCCAGGGTGGCAACCAGGTAAACCAGCACGTAATAGACCAAAGCGGTCATTCCTTCGGGACTTCCTCCAATCACACCAAGCATAATGTAGCCGGCCTGTGAGATAGCCGAGAAAGCCATGAATCGTTTCAGGTTTTGCTGCCGGATGGCAAACAGGTTGGCAATGGTAATGGAGGCAATGGTGATCCAGAACAAAACTTCCTGCCATTGAGCCATAATAGGCGCAAATACTTTGATCAGAACAGCCATCAGCACAAATGCGGCCGAACTCTTCGATACCACGCTTAAATAGCTTGTTACCATGGTTGGGGCTCCCTGATACACGTCGGCTGTCCACAGGTGAAATGGGACCAGTGAGATCTTGAATCCCATCCCTACAAAGAAAAAGACAAACGCCATGATCTGAAGGGCATTGCCGTTAATGCCGGCGGGGATGTCTTCAAAATAAAGCGTACCGGTGGTTCCGTAGATCAGCGAGATGCCATACAGCAGCAGACCGCTGGAGAACAGAGACGAGAGGATGTATTTTGCACCGGCCTCGGCAGAATTGTGCCGGTATTTATCGAATGCGACTAGTGCCGCCATCGGAATGGATGCGGTTTCGAGTCCGATAAAGAACATCAGAAAATGTCCTGCCGAAATCATAAAATACATACCCAGCAGGGTGCTCAGCGTCAGTACGTAAAATTCGCCTTGCTTATGCGCGGTATCTTCACGGGCCATCCATTCATGTGCCATCAGAAAAATGATGAGCGTACCAATGCTGAGGATCGATTTAATGATGGTATGCATCGGAACATAGTGATACATGCCTCCGAAAGCATCTCCGGCTTGTCCCGGGAAAAGATTGATAACCGTGTGGATAGTCAGCACCAGAATGGGCATAAAGGTATTCAGACGGGGTTTCCCGCCTTTTTTATGAGCATCCGGGCTCATGAAGAAGTCGGCCACCAGGATGATGGCGATGACTGCTACGAGCGAAAGCTCTTCTTTCATATACAGGAATTGTGAATAATCCATTGTCTGTATGGTGATTAGTTGATTGACATTATTTTAAGAACTGCAAAACCGGTAACATGCTTTCGCTGATCATATCATTGATCCACCATGGCGCCATACCCAGGCCTGCAATGCAAATTACCAGGCAGATCACGGCAAAACGTTCATCCCAGGTGGCATCGGTCAGTTCCAGATGGTGTTCATTCACATGATTGCCGTAAAGGATCTTGCCCACCAGCCGCAAAATGTAAACAGCGGTGATCACGATCGACGTGGTAGCGATGATGACCAGCGCCCGGTGGAAGGTATCGGTATGAAGGAATGATCCGACAAAGATGGTCATTTCGGCAACAAAGCCGCTGAATCCAGGCAACCCGAGGTTTGCCAAACCAGCGATCACATAACACACGGCCAGGAAGGGCATGATCTTCATCAATCCTCCGAGTTCGCGGATATCGCGGGTGTGGGTACGTCCGTAGATCATCCCGATCAGGGCGAAGAAGAGGGCTGTGATGAGTCCGTGGCTAAGCATCTGCAGGATGGCTCCGGTAAAGGCGGTACGCGTCATCATGAGGATGGCAAAGAGCACCAGTCCGCAGTGGCTTACCGAGGAATAGGCATTGATGTATTTCAGATCGGTTTGTACAATGGCGCTGAAAGCTCCGTAAACCACGCTGATCGATGTCAGGATCAGGAAGATCCATCCAAGCTCCTGTGCAGCCTCAGGCATCAGGAAAATAGCGATACGGAAGCATCCGTATCCTCCCAGCTTCATCAGTACGCCGGCGTGAAGCATTGACACGGCCGTAGGCGCCGAAGCGTGACCGTCGGGACTCCAGGTATGGAACGGGAACAGCGCTCCTAAAACTCCAAATCCGACGAACGTAAGCGGGAACCAGATCAGTTGCTGGCTGAAGGGAATAGTATGCAGTTTGGCAATTTCCAGAACATTCATGGTTGTTGCGCCACTGCCGAAATAGATCCCGAGGATCCCGACCAGCAGAAAGGCTGAACCGCCCATCAGCATCAGGGTCAGTTTCATGGCCGAATATTCCTTGCGTCCGCTTCCCCAAACACCGATGAGCAGGTACATGGGGATCAGCGCGATCTCATAGAACATGAACATGGTGAACATGTCGATCGAGATGAAAAAGCCAAAAACACCCATGCTAAGCAGGGTAAACCACAGGAAATATTCTTTGGTCTGAAATTTCATTTGCCAGGAAGCAAAAGTGCCCGTAAAAACAATGATGGAGCTAAGCAACAGCATAGCCACCGATATTCCGTCAACTCCTGTTGAGAACGCAATGTGAAGGGGCGCATACCAGTTAAGGTCGGTGCGGAAGAGCATTTCTGCCGTATTGCCGGCGCTCCGTTCACTTAGGTAAATTACAGTAAGGGTGACAGACAATGCCAGCAAAGCCGAACTTCCGGCAACCATTACCGCTTTGACGGCTTTTTCTCCTTTGGACACCCAGAGTCCGGCGAGCATCAACAGCGGGATAATTACAAATAGGAATAAAATGTTCATTATTTTTATTCTTTAGAAAGTCAGTAAAAGGGTTAATATCAACGCCAGCGCACCCAACAAAAAGACCAGTGCATATTGTTGGATCTGTCCGCTTTGTAAATTGCGGATCGAGTTGCTGGTCGCATTGGTGCCCCATGC
>JBDKTZ010000618.1:0-16874 GCA_039679975.1 Prolixibacteraceae bacterium | reverse complement strand
GGAACCAGCAACAGGTTAATTGCTTTGGCAAAAGAGATGTCGGCTGCGTTGATTTTTTCTGATGTCGTATCGAGCATTTTTGTAATCTTCCCGTTTTCGAGATAAAAAATACGGCCGGCCCAGTTTGAAAATACGAATTGATTACGGCCATCTTTATCCAGACCGTCTATTCCTCCGCAGCCTTCACGAATGGTTTCAATTGTTTTAGTATTCAGGCCAATACGTTGTAATTTATCGGAACCAACATAAAGGTTTTCCCCATCAATAAAAAGTCCGTTGATGTTATTGATTTTAGGATCCGCCAGCCATTCTGTCAGATTTCCTTTGTCAAGTAAATAAATCCGGGAGGTACGGCTATCAGATACATAGATCTTTCCGTCTTTTGAAGCTGCCACGTCATTGAGGAAAATGGCTCCGGCTGCCGGAAACCGTTTGCTGATCTCACCTTTGACAATGTCGATCTCGATAAGTTGATCAATATCTGAAACGTACAGTTTTTCACCCGAAATGGCCATTCCCTTGGGTGCGTTCATGCCTGAAACCCATTCTGCGCGCACCATCTGGCCATCGGGTGTGAGTTGGGAAATAAAACCTTTGCCGTCTTTTGCACTCCCGTCGCCGTCCATGTTGGCTACGAAAATGATACCTTGTTCAGCGCTGTACAATGCCGATTCCGGGGTTTTCATTAGCGGTCCGGTACGCCAAAGTTCAACGAGCTTTTGAGCCTCTCCTGAAAAAGAAAAAGTCAGGATTAAAGCAATAAAAAATGTTTTTTTGATCATTTTAGCTACTTTTAATGTTGATTAATGGATAAATTTTAAACAAGATAAACAACAGATAGGTTTAACAGAGCTGCATCTGGTGTTTATCTGTCTATAAAGATGTAAATTATACCCTAATATTTAATTTTTTCAGATGAAGACATTATTTCTTTCCATTGCAATTACGGTTTTATTCTTGTCATGTAAAAAGGAAAAACAATATTTTTTGTATATCGGTACCTATACGGATCAGGAGAGCGAGGGGATTTATTGTTACAGCTATAATCCGGAGAGTGGCGATTTGGTATTGAAAAATGTTACACCTAACAAAGAGAATCCATCTTTTCTGGACATTCATCCCAATGGAAAATTTTTGTATGCAGTGAGCGAAACAAATGACTATCAAAAGATGGACAGCGGTTCGGTGACAGCATACCGTATCACAGAAAATGGCGGGCTGGAAAAGATCAATCAGGAGGCTACAAAGGGAAACCATCCCTGTCATATCGCGATTTCTCCTGACGGAACAACGGCAGTTGCTTCGAATTACACCAGTGGAAGCATCAGTATTTATCAGATCAGAGAAGACGGAGGATTAAGTGAGGCAGGACAGCTGATCCAACATGTCGGTCTGGGACCTGACAGTGCCCGGCAAAAGGGGCCTCACGCTCACTCCTCTTTGTTTACAAAAAACGGGTATCTTTTGGTGACGGCTGACCTGGGAACAGACCGGATTGATTTTTATTCCCATTCACCGGGAAGCAAAGCATATGTGCCGGCTTCTCAGAAATCGATTTCGATGCCCCCGGGTTTTGGCCCGAGGCATTTTGATTTTTCGCCCGACGGAAAGTTTATCTATGTAATGAACGAAATGGGGTCGGCTGTGAGTATACTGCAAAACACTGATGGAGCTTTCAACCTGATTGAAACGGTATCAAGTTTGCCGTACAATTACAAGGGTGAAAGTTTCGGGGCAGACATTCATTTGAGCAGTGACGGCCGTTTCGTTTATTGTTCAAACAGAGGACATAATTCCATCGCTGTTTTTTCCCGCGATGAACAGTCGGGAAAGATCACTTTAATTCAAAATGAACCCGTGCAAGGAAACTGGCCGCGTAATTTTGCAATCGATCCGGACGGAAATTATCTGCTGGTTGCCAATCAGAAGAGTAATAACGTAACCTTGTATTCAATAGACAAGCAAAGCGGCTTGTTGTCGTATGCGAATCAAAATAAGCATATTCCAAGTCCTGTATGTTTGAAGTTTTTGGTGAGATAACTCATCAGCCTTTTGCCCGGACAAAAATCATTATTTTTCAATCCTTTTTATTGTCTCCTTTTATAAAAGCCATGGGGTTGTAAAAAATGCGATCACGGAGTTCTGCCTGGCGGGTCAGCCTCCAGCGTTCTATATAGTTGATCATTTTTCTTAACAGGTCAAAATACAGAGAAATCATTAAAAGAAAAGAGAACGCCCAAATAACCATTATGTTAAAAAATGGAGTGCCTATTTTTATTTCGTCTAATTGTTTGACAGAAGCATAAAAATGAGCTCTTCCGTTTGTATGTGCTGGTCGCCTGAAAATAGGTTCATCGCCTTGCCAGATTCTGTTGTTGAAAATAAACAGTTTATGCAGAGAATATTTATCGCGGACAATCTGTTCGAGCTTTTTATTGATATGCTTGTTCCTGAAGTCAAGCAACTCATTGCGGTTACCATTAAACATGGTCAGCATCTCCCGGCGGGATCGTTCCAGATCTGCATTCGCAGCTTCATAGCGCTTTTGTAACTCTTTTTTTGCCAATTGAAGGTAGCGAAACAGTTGCTGAGCGTCTTTGCTGTTATATCGGGGGCTCCCGATTAATGTTACTGCTTGCTTTGTTGAATCGGACACCGGCTTGACCGTCTGCATAAAATCGTGAAACGAGTTTTTTAGCAGACTGCTAAGTTGACTTGCTTCCTGTCTTTTATCCTCCTGTGCCAGTGTATTGTAAATGACCAATTGCTTTTCAACTTCCGGCAATAAAAAGTAAGTATCGAAACCAGTATTATTTTTTGTCACTTCCTCTTTAAAGATATTCCTGCGGTACTGGTTGTTTTTAAACTGATTAACCGCCAATGCTTCGTAAGACCATCGTGAAATCATCAGGTCGCCAAGTAAAGGTGTTTTATCGTAACTGCTCAATGAATGATGCATTTTGTTGAAATCAACAATGACCCCGCTCAGCAGTAATTGAGGAACAAGCATAAGAGGGATCAGAATATAGATGGCCACTGCAGAATCAAGTCCTGCAGAGAGGTTCAGACCAAGGAGATTTGCAAAGCAGGCTGTTGAAAACAGGATCACCCAGGTTGAAAGGGTCAGATCACGGATTTCGAGGACATAATGTCCAATCAAAATAAAGGAAAATACCTGTATTGCGGAAATAAGGAACAGGACAAATATTTTTGAAGAAAAGTAGGCACCTTTACTCAGGTTCAGAAATTCTTCCCTTTTTCTGATCTTTCTGTCTTTAAAGATCTCTTCTGCGCTGATACTGAGTCCTATGAACAAAACCACCACTACGCTCATGAACAGAAAAGCGGGAATATTGACATTTTCACTGAAAACATACTTTCCCTGATCTGAAAATTTTGAAAAAAAGCTAAGTATCACGGCCAGCATGGGTGCCTCGAGTAAGGCAATACTTAGGTATTGCTTATTGGACTTCTTTGTCAGAAAATCTCTTTTAATGAAAAGTTTAAGTTGTCTGAACCAGCCCGGGATCTTAAAAATTGCCGGAGGGAATTTGGCCTCTTTCACCGGGTTTGTCTTCATGAATTCCAAAACTTTTGGCTCAATTTTTTCCTGATAGCTTTGATACCATTCTTCAGGTGATATTTTCCGTTTACGAATGCTTTTCCCAAAAGGATCGACCATGCGGGCTTCAATGATACGTAAAGGCTGTTCTGTTTTTACATTTCCGCAGGCCAGGCATTCACTCTCATCCGGATTGACGTAGTTGGCCTGGTGTTTAAAGTAAGTGATAGCGTCCATTGGATTTCCAAAAAAGACAACCCTCCCTCCCTTATCCATGATGATGATACGGTCAAAAAGCTTGTAAATATCGCTGGAAGGTTGATGAATATTGGCAAATACCAGTTTGCCTTTTAGGCATTGACGTTTCAGGAGGTGCATAACTTTTTCAGAATCGGCTGAAGATAAGCCTGAAGTCGGTTCATCTACAAAGAGGACAGAAGGTTCACGCATTAGTTCCAGCGCTATATTCAGGCGTTTGCGTTGTCCTCCGCTAAGAATTTTTTTCAACGGGCTTCCAACGACCAGATCTCTTGCTTCCAGCAGGTCGAAATTGGAAAGCGTCTGCTCAATGATCTGTTCAATCTGCTCATCATTCATGTTCCCAAAGCAGAAGCGGGCATTGAATTCCAGATTTTGATAAACCGTAAGTTCTTCGATCAGAAGATCATCCTGGGGTACGTATCCGATGACCCCTTTCAGCAGTTCTTCGTTGGCCGGATCATGCAGGTCATAACCATTGATCTTGATCTTGCCGGCATGAGGTTTGAGTTTCCCGTTAAGGACATTCAGAAGTGTAGTTTTTCCTACACCGCTGCCACCAATTATACCAATCAAATCACCCGAACGTTCCTGAAAACTGAAAGGATGAAGTCCGCAAACCCGTTTGGTGAAACGGTATTCAATATTTTCTGCATTAAAAACGATCATGGGTTTGCCCGGATCCTGAATAAAGCGGGTCATCACGCTGCTGTAATAGATGGGGATGATCCGGGATGTTTTCAATATCCCTCCCGGCGGAAAAATATACAATCGTTGTTGGGTAAGCCGGTGACCGTTCAGATACATATTTCTTGGCCCCCAGTACTTGAAAAATAATGTATTAATGCTTGGTACCCTAATCAGTACCAACTCAACCTGTTGATTTTCACGAGTCAGGTGTTTGATTTCCTTATCGGGATAATCAGGATTGCCATTTACCACAAAAAGAGAACTTTTGTCTTTTACCTTGTCGATGGAGAAAAGTGCAAAACGGTACAGGTTCTGATATTCCCGCTGATCGATCTTCAACCCGAGGGCAACCACGTTCACAATTTTCAGGTCATCCTGACTAAAGCCTCCGGGCCTGTTGATAAAATTTAGTAGTTGAGAAACGATCAGAAACCGGGCGTTGAGATCGAAGTGATCTACAATCCCCAGACAAATTCCATTGAGATATTTCCGGTTAATAAAACGCTCGCCTTTTCCCTGATCCTCGTAAAGAATTTCCCTGTGTTCAACATGATAGTAGTTGATAAATTTCTTGTAAAGTTCCAGGTATTTGTCAGTCAAATCCCTGCTGAAATTTTCTCTCAGGTACGATTCAACCAGAGCGGAACTCGTGGAGGGCACTTTGTCCCGAAAGTTTGTGATGATCGCAAAAAGCTTAATTAGCGTTTCTATTATCCTTTCGTACATACTAGCTGAAATTTAAGCTGTCCCCGGATTACTGCATCCGCGTTTAGCGGTTGCCAAACCCGTCTGTCAAAACAGACAGTACCTGATGTGTTTTTCGTCCGTTTGATCAGGATCAAAAATGTCCGTTGACTGATGCGAACGCAGACGGGCGTTCCATCAGGGATTCACTATTTTTAGCTAAAATAATATAAAAATGCCGCCCTGGCGAAAAATTTAAAAAAAAGGTGAGATGATTATACCGTTTTATCTTGCACTGATCAGCCGGATGAACTCCTCACGGGTTGCCACCCGTTCAAAGGCTCCGGTAAAGTCGGAGGTCGTTGTAACAGAATGCTGTTTTTGAACACCTCTCATTTGCATGCACAGGTGTTGCGCTTCAATTACAACAGCTACACCCAACGGGTTCAATGTGCTTTGGATACATTCCTTAATTTGTGTGGTCAGCCTTTCCTGTACCTGTAACCTCCTGGCAAAAGCATCTACCACCCTGGCAATTTTACTTAAGCCGGTAATATAACCATTAGGGATATAACCTACGTGGGCCTTCCCGATGAAGGGAAGCATATGATGTTCACAAAGTGAATAAATTTCAATATCTTTCACAATGACCATTTGGCGGTAATCTTCCCTGAACATGGCGTTGCGCAGCATCGCTTCCGGGTCCTGATCATATCCCTGAAGAAGGAACTGCATGGCTTTGGCTACTCTTACAGGCGTTTTCTGAAGGCCTTCCCTGGATATATCTTCTCCCAGTAATTGTATAATTTCACTATAGTGATGGCTGATCTTTTCGGTCATCCTCCCGTCAAATTTGTCTATACGCTGATAAGCGCTTTTCTGCCCGTTAAATGAATCTTCCATGTGTTGGTCTGATCTTCTTATTTTCTGATAGAATGAACTAGACTGGTAAAGTTAAGAACTATCTGAATTAAACGCAGAAGAACCACCCGATTAAATCAGATTGAGCTACAGAATTTTACTTTTTGGTAACGATGAGTACGCCAATCCGTTGAAGATAACGGCTTACCGTTCCCTGGTGAAAATCCATTCATTGCCGCTTGTAAGCCGGTGATTGAAATGATATCCTTCCAGATCAAAAGCCTTGAGGTCTTCATGACCCGATATCTGGTTGGTGATTATGAACCGGCACATTAATCCACGTGCTTTTTTTGCAAAGAATGAAATAATTTTATACTGGTTATCTTTATTATCCATAAAGACCGGGGTAATCACCTGCGCCTTTATTTTTTTGCGATCAATTGCTTTAAAATATTCCTGAGAAGCCAGATTAATCAGCACGGGTCCTGAAATTTGTAATTCCTGGTTAATCGCCGTAGTGATCTTTTTTTGCCAGAAGTGATATAAATCACGGTATGAACCAATTCTGATTTTTGTCCCCATCTCAAGCCGGTATGGCTGGATCAGGTCGAGCGGACGCAACAATCCGTATAAGCCGGATAAAATCCTTATCTTTTCCTGCGCCATTTCCATCTCTTCTTCCGTAAAAGCTGCTGCGTGCATTCCTTCATATACGTCACCGTTAAAGGCGAGAATGGCTTGTTTGGCATTTTGAGTTGTGAAAGGAAGTTCCCATTTCAGATTTCTTCCGGCATTTAGCTCTGCCAGTTTGGCTGAAATACCTTGTATCCTGATCAAATCGGATGGTTTCAGCTTTTTCAGATATACATTGATTTTTGCTGCCTCATTCAGGAACAGCGGTTGCGTGTATTGGTCTGTATTTGGTTTCGAATCAAAATCCAATGATTTGGCCGGAGAAATTACGATGATCATATGTTTATATTTTGAATCCAAAACAAACGGCCTGCCCGAAAAGTTTATAAGGAACGCCTGATTAGCAGCACGACATTTTCTACATGATGCGTATGCGGGAACATATCAACCGGTTGGATCTTTACGACCGCATATCGTTCATTCATCAATGACAGATCACGTGCCTGAGTCGCAGGGTTACAACTGACATATACAATTTTTTCAGGGAGGGCAGCCAGAATAATGCGAATGACATCTTCATGCATGCCTGCCCTTGGGGGATCTGTAATGATGACATCGGGTTTTCCGTGTTCCCTGATAAACGATTCGGTCAGCACGTTTTTCATATCACCCGCAAAGAACAGGGTATGACCAATTTGATTAAGCCTGGCATTGACTTTGGCATCTTCAATGGCTTCGGATACATAATCGATGCCAATGACTTTAACAGCCCCGGAGGCTACAAAATTCGCAATCGTTCCGGTACCGGTGTAAAGATCGTAGACGTTTTCGATACCTGTTAATCCGGCAAACTGACGGACTACCTGGTATAACTTCAAGGCCTGTTCAGAGTTAGTCTGGTAGAAACTTTTGGGACCGATCTTGAAGCGCAGGCCTTCCATCTCTTCAAAGATATGGTCCCTGCCTTTAAAGGTCCGGATATCCTGGTCGGCAATGGTGTCGTTTGCTTTTGAATTGATGACAAACATCACAGAACGAAATTCAGGAAACTGTTCTGTAACAGCTTGTAACAGTGCTTCTCTTTTTTCCTGATCCTCATAGAAAAAGGACAGGATCAGCATGTTCTCTCCCGAAGAGGCCGTGCGAACGATCATGTTTCGCAGAAATCCTTTTTGGCGGCGAATATCAAAAAAATCCAGATTTTCCTTTAGTGCGTAGTCCCTGACGAAATTACGCACAGCATTGGAGGGGTCGGGCTGGAGCCAGCACTTTTTAATATCAATGATTTTGTCAAATAACCCCGGGATATGAAAACCTAAGGCATTTGACTGTTGTATTTGTTTTTCCTCATGGATTTCTTCCGTACTTAACCATCGCGCATTTGAGAAACTGAATTCAAGCTTGTTTCTGTAGAATGTGTTCTTTTCTGAACCAATGATTGGCATGATCTCCGGTAATTGAAGATGCCCAATCCGTCGGAGCTGATCAGAAACCTGTTTTTGCTTGTAAAACAGCTGTTTTTCATAAGAAAGATACTGCCATTTGCAACCTCCGCAGGTTCCAAAATATTCGCAGAATGAATCGACCCGGTCGCCCGATGCTTTAACCAGGTTGATTACTTTAGCTTCCGAATAATTTTTCCTCTTTTTTACAACCTGCAGGTCCACGATATCTCCCGGAATGACATGCGTCGTGAATACAACCATCCCATCAACCCGGGCAATAGCTTTACCTTCGGCTCCGATGTCAGTAATCAGCACATTTTCATAAAACGGCTTGTTTTTGCGGCTTCTTCCCATCTCGTTAAATTTCTGCAAAAATAATCTACTATCTTTGCAACTCAAATTTTTTATTATGATTTCGGTTGATCAGTTAGTTGTTAGTTTTGGAGGTTTTGATCTGTTGAAAGGCATTTCATTTTTGATTACACCAAAAGACCGTATTGGTCTGGTCGGAAAAAATGGAGCAGGAAAATCGACATTACTGAAAATTCTCGCAGGACTTCAGCAGCCTACAACAGGGAAGATCTCTTGTCCGAAAGATATCCGGCTCGGCTATTTGCCGCAACACATGGTCCTTTCGGATACCCGGACAGTGTTTGAAGAAACACGGAAAGCATTTGATGAAATCCTGGACATGAAAAAGGAAATTGAAAGGATTAATCATCAGATTACTACCCGCGACGATTATGAATCGGCCGAATACATGGAACTAATCAACCGGCTTACCGAGTTGAATGATCGCTTTCTGATGATTGGCGGAGGTAATTTTGAGGCTGACATTGAGCTGACATTGAAGGGCCTGGGATTTGAACGAAAAGACTTCGACCGGCCTACATCGGAATTTAGCGGGGGGTGGCGAATGAGAATTGAACTGGCTAAAATATTACTCAAAAAGCCGGACATTTTCCTGCTGGATGAGCCTACCAACCATTTGGATATTGAATCGATCCAGTGGTTGGAAGACTTTTTGAAGGGGTATAGCGGTTCTGTAGTGCTGGTTTCGCACGACAAGGCTTTTTTAAATAATGTGACCACACGGACCATTGAAATCTCACTTGGGCAGATCTATGACTTCAAAGCGAATTATGATCGCTATGTGGAGCTTCGGAAGGAGCAAAAGGAAAATCAACTTGCCGCCTACCGGAACCAACAGAAAATGATCGAGGATACAGAGCAGTTTATAGAACGTTTCCGTTACAAGGCAACTAAGGCCGTACAGGTTCAGTCCCGCTCCAAAATGCTGGACAAGCTTGAGCGTATTGAAGTGGACGAGGAAGATCACTCGCGTTTAAGTATTCGGTTTGCTCCTGCAGTGCGTTCAGGTACCGTCGTTGTCGATTGTAAACACTTGTCAAAAAGTTATGGTGACTTGCAGGTGCTCGATGATATTCACCTGACCATCGAAAGGGGAGAAAAGGTGGCTTTCGTGGGAAAGAACGGTGAGGGGAAGACCACACTGGCCCGTATTATCATCAATGATCTCGATCATAAGGGAGAACTGAAAATCGGTCATCATGTCAGAATTGGCTATTTCGCACAGAACCAGGCGCAGCGGCTGGATGAAAATCTGACAGTCCTTGAAACGATCGACCAGATTGCGGTAGGAGAGATCCGTACGAAGATCCGTGATATTTTAGGTTCTTTCATGTTTTCGGGTGATGATGTGGACAAGAAGGTGAGAGTTCTTTCAGGTGGAGAGCGAACGCGTCTGGCGATGATCAGGCTCATGTTGGAGCCCGTGAACTTTTTAGTACTTGACGAGCCGACCAATCATCTGGACATGCGCTCAAAAGAGAGGTTGAAACAAGCCTTGATCGATTATGACGGAACGGTGCTGATCGTATCGCACGACCGTGAGTTTCTGGATGGGCTGGTAAATTGTGTGTATGAGTTCAGAAACAGAAAGATCAGACAACATCTCGGCGGAATCTATGATTTCCTGACGAAAAAGAAGATGGAATCGCTGAGGGAACTTGAACAAAAAAGTAAACCTGCCCCATCGCCTGCGGGTGAATCGAAGAAAATTGTGGAAAAAAATAATTTCAATTACGAGGAACGCAAGGAAATCAATAAGAATATTTCAAGACTGGAAAAGAGTATTGCCCGGTCAGAAGATGAGATTACACATTTGGAAGCTGAGATCGAACAAATCGATCGTAAAATGAGTGAACCTGGCTGGTTGTCCGATCCTGCCTTATTTGAAAAATACGAACAGCTGAAGGCGGATCTTAAAAAAGTAATGGAAGACTGGGAAAACCAGAATCGTGAATACGAAGAGCTTCAAAAACAGAAGACCTGGTGAGAAAACAGGAATTGGACAAATCATTAAACAGATAGAATCGCGGGAGAAATTGAGAAATGCATCAAACACAAAAGAAAAATGAAGATATGATTTTCGGCATTCGTGCCGTGATCGAGGCAATCAAGTCGGGTAAAGACATCGACAAAGTGCTCTTGAAGAAGGGGCCGGGCGGGGAGTTGTATCAGGAAGTATTTGAACTGATCCGAAAGCATCAGATTTCTTTTCAGTTTGTGCCGGTTGAAAAGATCAACAAGATCACGCGGAAGAATCATCAGGGAGTGATCGCTTTTATTTCTCCTGTGACGTTTTATGATATTGAAAATTACCTTCCCATCCTTTTTGAACAAGGGAAGAACCCTTTTATCATGGTTCTTGATGAGATTACTGACGTCCGGAATTTTGGAGCGATCGTGCGTACAGCAGAATGCGCAGGCGTTGATGCAGTATTAATTCCGGAAAAGGGTGCTGCCCGTATTAATGCAGATGCAGTCAAAACATCGGCTGGCGCACTCCACCTGGTGCCTGTATGCCGAACGCCCGATTTGCGCAAGACTGTCTTGTTCCTGCAGCAATCAGGATTACGGCTGATCGCTGCGACTGAGAAATCTTCTTCCGATTATACCCGCGGCCATTACGCCGGTCCTGTTACTATCGTAATGGGGTCAGAAGAAAACGGTATCGATCCTCAAATTCTTGCACTTGCTGATGAGCGGGTGAAAATCCCCATACTGGGGCAGATCCAGTCTCTGAACGTATCGGTGGCCGCGGGGCTCCTGGCTTATGAGGTTGTCAGACAACGGGCATCCTTCAAAGAATAATCGGAACCTGCCTTTTGAATGTTTCTTCCAGGGAAATAAACGTTTCGGTACTGGATACTCCTGGTATTTTTTGTATTCTCTCACTAAGAATCTGCTTCAGATGCTCATTGTCCCGGGCATATACTTTCACGAAAACGGCATAAGCTCCGGTGGTATAGTGGCATTCAACAATTTCTTCGATTTCGTTAAGCCTGCCGGCAACACTTCCGTAGAAACTTCCTTTTTCAAGGAAAACGCCGATATAAGTACAGGTTTTATAATCGACTTTTTTGGGATCAATGTGATAACCTGAGCCGGTAATCACTTGCATTTCGATCATCCGGTTTACCCGTTGATGCACTGCAGCCCTTGAAACACCCACTTCTGTCGCAACATCTTTAAATGGTATTCTTGCATTTTTAGAAATAATATCCAAAATATGCAGATCAATTTGGTCCAAGTTGTTACGTAAGGTCATCTTTTTTTATAGTTTTTTCGAAATATGGTCTAAATGTAGTGAATTTTTAACAATTAGAAAAAAACTCTCCTGATCAGGAAAATTGACTAATCTGCAAAAACTTTTATGTATAAAGCATTCAAAAAAAAACCGTCTGCAAAAGACGGTTCGAATATTACTTTTTTACTTGATCGGAACCTGTCGTTTGAAATCCATCCCCAGCGAGATGAAAGTTTCTGTACGCGCGATCCCTTCAATTTCCTGTAACTCTTCATCGATGATCTGCTTGAGATGCTTATTGGTTTTGGTTTGGACTTTGATGAAGATGGCATATTGACCTGTTGTATAATGGCATTCCACAATTTCCGGGATCTTTAGCAACGCTTCCGCTACCTGGGTATGATATTTCGCCTTATCAAGGTAAATACCCATGTAAGCACAGGTATTATAACCAAGTTTGGACGGATTAACGATAAACTCACTTCCTGAAACCACTCCAAGATTCAGCAGCCGTTGCACTCTCTGGTGGATTGCTGCACCAGATACCCCACACTCACGAGCTACTTCCAGAAAAGGGATGCGGGCATTTTTAGTGATCAGTTTGAGTATTTTTTCGTCAAGCTCATCAATTTGAGGTAGCGGTTCAATATAGTCTTGATTCATCATACTGTAAACAATTTTCTTTTTTAAATTGATATGTAAAAGTATGAAATAATGACAATTATTAATAATGTCACTTTTTCATCCTGTATTTTGAAAAAATCTGCGTCTCTTTTGCTTTGATTTAATAAAATTACAGATTTCATTCAGGTCAGCAAATGTAGAACATTTTTTTTTATTTCTCAATGACATAAAAGAATGTTAATTCATATAAATGAGACGGAACAGGGATTGGAACTTTAACCTTTGTTGTTACATTTAGATAGAAATATAAAAGAGCAGAGATATGGCACAGGTATATTTATTCATGGTCATGGTTTTTTCCGGGTTACCGGGTCTTCTGTACTCACAAGTATTTAAAGACAGTACCTTGCGAATAGATTATTTATTGGGTGGAACGAGTGATACTGCTGAAGTTTTTATTCAGCTCATGAAAAAAGAACCTCATTACGGAGGTTCCCTGATCAATCTGATTGACGACAATGATTATGGTACTTACCGTTACCGCTTATTTGATTGCCAAAGCAGAAAACTAATCTTTTCCCGGGGCTTTTGTCCTTTGTTCCAGGAATGGCAAACCACTGAAGAAGCAACAAAAATGAAAAAAAGCTTTTATCAGGTGGCCATCCTTCCATTTCCCTTGGTTAAAGTCAATTTTACAATTGATCGTAAAGCAGAAGATGGACATTATCAGCAACTAATTTCCCTGGATATTGATCCCTCCGACTATTTTATTGTGAATGAGGATACGGTGCCTTTTGACTTTGAGGAAGTTATTAAAAACGGGGAACCTGCCAGTAAGGTAGATTTGGTTTTTTTGCCGGAAGGGTACACGCAGCAGGAAATGAGTAAATTTATGGATGATGTGGCGCGAATGACTGATATTCTTTTTGCTGCAGAGCCGTTTGCTTCCCGCAAGAGCGATTTTAATGTTTATGCCGTCAAGGTTTCGTCGGTACAATCAGGAACAGACATTCCGGGAGAGCGGATTTACAGGAATACAGTCTTCAGCTCAACTTTTTATACCTTCGATATTTCGCGTTATCTGACAACTACTGATATGAAAAGCATTCATGACGTTGCATCCAGGGTACCCTATGATCATATTTTTATACTGGTAAACAGTGAAAGGTACGGTGGAGGCGGTTTTTACAATTTTCTAACCGTATCGACAACCGATAACAACCTCACCCCGCAGGTATTGATTCACGAGTTCGGGCATGCATTTGCAGGTCTTGCCGATGAATATTATACTTCAGAAGTAGCCTATACGGAATATTATAATCTGAAGGTTGAACCCTGGGAACCAAATATTACAACCCTGGTCAAGTTTGAAAGCAAATGGAAGGATATGATCGGCAAGAAAACTCCGGTCCCTACTCCGCGCGATGAAAAATTTAAAAATACTTTAGGTGTGTTTGAGGGAGGAGGTTATGTAACTAAAGGCATTTACAGCCCAATGATGGATTGCCGGATGAAGAGCAATCAGGCGGAAGGGTTCTGTCCTGTTTGCAAAAAGGCAATTGAGACGACTATTGACCGGTATTGTCGCTAATTGCCCGCACAGGTTCAAGTGCATGGAGCACAGCGGAATGTGAGAACCTGTATCTACCCTTACTCTGCGCTCCATGCCTTATGCTACATGCCCTATGCATCTATATTCGCGTAAACTGCATGATCTTCGATGAATTGGCGGCGCGGGGGTACCTCGTCGCCCATCAGCATACTGAAGATCCGGTCAGCTTCCGCGGCATTTTCAATGGTTATCTGTCTCAAAATCCGCTTCTCAGGGTCCATTGTGGTTGTCCAAAGCTGTTCTGCGTTCATTTCACCCAAACCTTTGTACCGTTGAACATGAACCGACGATTCCTTTCCGTCTCCCCATTCCTCAATGAGGCGAATACGCTGCTGATCGGTCCATGCATATTCTTCTTTCTTCCCTTTTTTTACCAGGAAAAGGGGAGGAGTGGCAATATAAAGATAGCCTTCCTTGATAATCTCTTTCATGTAGCGGAAGAAAAAAGTCATGATCAGCGTGTCAATGTGGCTTCCGTCCACGTCGGCATCGGTCATGATGATAATCTTGTGGTAACGGATCTTTTCTGTATTGGCTGCTTTTGAATCTTCTTCAGTTCCGATGGTTACCCCAAGTGCAGTGAAAATATTCCGGATCTCTTCACTTTCAAATACCCTGTGCTGCATGGCTTTTTCGACGTTCAGGATTTTTCCGCGCAAGGGAAGGATGGCCTGGAAACGGCGGTTCCTTCCTTGTTTGGCTGTTCCTCCGGCCGAGTCTCCTTCAACAAGATATATTTCGCACAACGAGGGGTCCCTTTCAGAGCAGTCTGCAAGTTTTCCCGGCAATCCACTGCCCGAGAGCACGTTTTTCCGCTGGACGAGCTCCCTTGCTTTTCGGGCCGCATGGCGCGCGGTAGCCGCTAAAATGACCTTGTTGACAATGGTTTTGGCATCTCTCGGATTTTCTTCCAGGTAGTTGGACAGCATTTCACTTACGGCCTGATCGACCGGCTGACTGATCTCCGAGTTCCCAAGCTTGGTTTTTGTTTGTCCTTCAAACTGCGGCTCGGCTACCTTGACTGAAATCACGGCAGTTAGCCCTTCCCTGAAGTCATCTCCACTGATATCGAATTTCAATTTGGTGAGCATGCCCGTCGTTTCCGCATAGTTTTTCAGCGTCCGGGTCAGTCCCCGGCGAAATCCGGTCAGGTGCGTACCCCCTTCAATGGTATTAATATTATTGACATAGGAATGAATGTTCTCTGTAAAAGTCGTATTGTAGCTGAGCGCGATTTCAACAGGAACATCTCCCTTATCCGAATTGATATGGATAGGTTGTTCAATCAGTTTTTCCCGGGTGGCATCCAGATATTCCACGAATTCCTTCAGCCCGGCTTCGGAAAAAAGAGTCTCCGTTTTATATTCTCCGTTCTCATCTTTTTCTCTCAGATCGGTAAGTGTGAGCGTAACGCCGGCATTCAGAAAAGCAAGCTCCCGTAAACGAGCCGAAAGGATCTCATACTTATAGATGGTAGTCTGAAAAATGGTGCTATCGGGTTTGAACGTGATCGTCGTACCGGTACGTTCGGACTCTCCCACCACTTTTACCGGATATGCAGGTTTTCCGATGTGGTATTCCTGTACCCAGATTTTGCCGTCCCGGTGAATTTCTGCCTTAAGTAAAGAAGACAAAGCATTTACACACGAAACGCCCACCCCGTGTAAACCTCCCGATACCTTATAGCTTCCCTTGTCAAATTTTCCTCCCGCATGAAGCACTGTCAACACGACCTCCAGTGCAGAACGATTTTCCTTGGTATGAATCTCTGTGGGTATCCCGCGCCCGTCGTCAATAACGGTAATGGAGTTATCTTCGTTGATAAATACATCAATGCGGGTACAATATCCGGCCATCGCTTCATCAATCGAATTATCGATCACCTCGTACACCAGGTGATGAAGGCCTTTTTCATTTACGTCTCCGATATACATTGCCGGACGTTTACGCACGGCTTCCAAACCTTCCAGAACCTGAATACTGTCTGCAGAATAATTACCATTGCCATTTCCGTTCACTGGCTTATTTTCTAAATCACTCATCGATATATTGTTTGTTCTTAATCAAAACATTTATCATCCATCTTAAAAAAGACGGTTAGTCCTTACCTGCGGTGTTTTTCAAATCAGGCCGCAAAAAAAAATCCTTATTTGGGGCTTAAATCTATATAAGTCAAGGAAAATCAGCTATTTAATTGTCACCCTTCTCGTTTTTTGCCTAACATGCAAATATAGGAAAAAGAAGCGGCACTTGATCATGAAAAGACGAATAAAAACTGATTTTTTTCAATAAATTATCAAATATTTAACATATTGGCTATCAGTCAATTGGATTCATGCTAAAAGGATCCGGGAAATGGATCAACAAACACTGTATTTTGAGCATGTCAGAACGAATAACTCAGGCCCAGAAGAACGTTAATTCCTTTACTGGTATATCCCTGCCACTGATCATATTTTTGCGCTGAAAAGTTATTGACCCTGGTCCAGAGACTAAGTTGCCTGGTAAATTCGTATTCAATGCTGAAATTCATATCCAGTATAGCATCCATTGTCCAGACTGAAGTAAGTTCAGAACTGGGCTCAAATGAAGAGGATTCCTCATTAAATAATTCTGCTGCGATAAGTGCATCCCTTTGTCCGACGTAATAAACATCGGCCGTAAAGCTAAAGGGTCCTTCCGGCTTTAGGCGGACGGAAGCTGATGCTTCAAAGTTGGGTTGTTGCCAGGCTTCTGCCTGTGAATTCGTTTCATATGAATGGTAAGTCCCCTTCAGTAAAAAGTCAAGCATTTCCGAAGTGGCATAATGAATTTCCCCTTCGAGGTTTAACTGTTTTACCTTGTCGTACACCACATCAAACGTATTGGACCTGGTAATGAGTTCGTTTTCGG
>JBDKTZ010000144.1:0-13685 GCA_039679975.1 Prolixibacteraceae bacterium | reverse complement strand
TTAAGGACTTATGGGAGGCTTCCCTTATAGATGCGACACGCGTAGCAGGGACGGAACAGGAATGGGAAAAATTTGTCGGGAAGATTAACCATAAAAGGAATTCCGGAAATTCCTTTCGATTTCGGTTTGAACTGAAATGGAAGCAGGTGCTTCAGGCTGCTGCTGTTTTATTGGTAGGTATCCTTCTCGGAACCGGTATTGCCCATCACGCAGGAAGCGGCACACCGATTCTGACAGCTTCCGCACCGCTTGGCTCAGTTTCGAAAATCATCCTTCCCGATAAAACCGAAGTATTTCTAAATGCCGGTTCTCAAATTCAATACGCGTTCGATGAAGATGGCGAAAGCAGGGGTGTTATTCTGGACGGAGAGGCCTGGTTTAAGGTTTTTAAAAATGATCGGCTTCCGTTTCTGGTGCAGACAGCGTATTATGATATAAAAGTCCTGGGAACGGAATTCAACGTGAAAGCCTATAGTGAAGACAATCAGATTGAAACTACCCTCGAAAAGGGAGTTGTTCAGGTCATTTCGTCCGGAACTCTCAAACTGAAACGAGAGGTGAGTTTAAAACCCGGGGAACAGTTGGTCTATGCGAGAGATAAAGAAACTATCCGGGTCCGGTTGGTCAATCCGAAACTTTATACTTCCTGGAAAGACAACAAACTTGAATTTATAAAAATGGAGCTCGGAGAACTGATCACGTTGCTTGAACGCAAATACGGTGTTAACATTGAGGTTGAAGATAAAAGCATTCTTCAGTATCATTATTCGGGAACGATTAAAAATGAAACGATACTTGAAATTCTGGAAATCATCCGGCATACCCTGCCGTTACGTTATGAAATTGTGGGCCAAACCGTAAAAATCTATAAAAAATGAAAATGGGTTAAAAGCCAATACTGCAAAAGCCGGAAAATGCTGTAACATTTTACCGGCCTGTAATTTTTACTCAAAGGTGCTGTAACACCATTAATAACTAAAAATCATACGAATTTATGAAAAAAAATGGAAGTGCGGCTTTCCCCCAAAAAGGGATGCTGCAAAAATTAGTATTTAAGATGAAACTAACTATTTTGATCCTGTTTGTGGGGCTTATGCAGGTTTCTGCGTCGGTCTATTCCCAGGCCAATAAATTCTCCTTTGGAATGAATGACAGGGAAATTATCGACGTTCTGAAGGAAATAGAAGAAATGAGTGAGTTCCGCTTCTTTTTCCAGGATGAACAGGTGGACGTGAATCGTCGGGTCAGTGTCAATATCGAAAATGGAACGATCGGGGAAATACTGAAGAGTATGTTCGAGGGGCAGCAGATTTCCTATAAGATCTTCAATGACAAAATGATTTTGCTGACCAGCGAAAAGCCGGGTGAGATAGTCTCCGGACAGCAACGGAAAATATCTGTTTCCGGAAAGGTGACCGACGAATCAGGTATGGCCCTGCCCGGAGTAACGGTTACTATTGACGGTAGTCAAAATGGTACGATTACCGATGTTAACGGTAATTACATCCTGACGAACATTGAGAGCGACGACGTTCTGTCTTTTTCGTTTGTGGGTATGAAACCTCAGAAAATCGCGATTGACGGGAGGACCACAATCTCCGTGCAAATGCAGTCTTCTTTTGAAGAAGTCGATGAAGTGATCATTGTTGGCTATGGTGTTCAGAAGATGAAAAATGTGACCGGAGCTATTTCTACTGTGAATCCGCAGGAGA
This sequence comes from Prolixibacteraceae bacterium, assembly GCA_039679975.1. GTDB lineage: Bacteria > Bacteroidota > Bacteroidia > Bacteroidales > Prolixibacteraceae > JBCFBK01. The sequence continues at coordinate 11,973 of JBDKTZ010000144.1, read as the reverse complement.
TTAAAGATCTTCCGGTCGGTAATCTGGGAGCAGCACTCGAAGGTACCGTCGCGGGACTCCACGTGGACGGAGGGGAAACCCGTCCGGGTGTTGGTGCTTCACTGACCATCCGGAATCCGTTTACGCTTTCAAAAGACGGAGGAAATACATCCCCGATCTATGTGATTGATGATTTCGTGGCTGACGAAGAAGCATTTAACAATCTCGACCCAAATGAAATAGAGGCAATTTCGTTTCTGAAAGATGCTGCGGCTGCAATCTACGGAGCCAGATCCTCGCAGGGGGCAGTACTGGTCAAAACAAAAAGAGGAAGGGAGGGCGCACCCCGGATTTCCATCAACAGCCAGTATACCTTCAACGATGAAACGTCCCGGCCTGATATGATGAGTGCATACGACTATGGTGTATTTTACAATCGTTATATGGGCCCCAGCGGTGCGAACAAAACTTCTAACCCGACAAAAGATTTCTTTCAGACAGACGAACTGCAAACAATGAAAGGGCTGAATTATGACTGGCTGGAAGACGCCTGGCAGCCGAGTTACAGCATGAAGCATAATGTGAACCTGAGCGGTGGCTCAAAAAATGCAACCTATTTTGCCGGGATCTCTTATTTTACCCAGAACGGTAACCTGAGTACACTCGATTATGAACGCTGGAATTACCGCGCAGGCGCTGATATTAAAGTAGCTTCCAATTTAAAGGTGAGCCTACAGATTTCCGGCGATTATGGCGAAAAAAGACAAACGTTCAACAAAATCGGAGGTGAGGTTGATGAGAACGATTACAGTTCGTTGCTCACCACTCCCGGATATATTCCGTCCTATGTCAATGGCCTTCCTGTGTTGAGGTATGGCCCCCAAAACAAGCGAACTGACAATGATATCATTTATTATAATTTCTTTGAGATTGAGAAACTGGCCAATATCAAACACAATAAGCCTGCAAATATGCTGCTGAACACCGTTGTGGAATATGATTTTGGTTGGAGCAAACTCCTCAAAGGACTGAAATTCAAGGTCGCATATTCTAAGGGCATTCAGACAAACCTGTATAACCAATTGGGATCTCAGTATACCGGATACTATTTCACTGAAAGGTCCGGATCGGGAAATCACCTTTACGAGGGTGACATTACCGGTTCTGCCAAGACCTATACCGTAAAGAACGGGAACCGCCTGTTGCGTGACGGCGAACGCTCTGATTCCTACCAACTGAACCTGTATGGGATTTATGAACGCACTTTTGGGAAGCATACCATCAGCGCCTTGTATACCTGGGAAAAATCAGAAAGCGAAACAGAATTTGTGCGTTATTATAAAGATGATGTTCTGCCGTTTACAAACGGACAATCGAATACCGCCACCGGAACTGCCGATGGTCAGACAACGCGCACAGAAGCAGGTTTGATGTCATACATCGGCCGGTTCAACTATTCCTACGCTGATAAATACCTGTTTGAATTTTTGATCCGCTCAGATGCTTCTACTAAGTTTGCACCTGAAAATTATTGGGGAACATTCCCTTCTTTCTCTGCAGGCTGGGTTGTTTCGGAAGAAAACTTCTTTGATAAGGTTGACTGGATCGATTTTTTGAAGGTAAGGGCGTCAGTGGGATTCCTGGGCAAAGACAATACCAAGGCCTGGTTATGGCGCCAGCGGTACACCTATCAGAACAATAAAGGTGCCGTGTTTGGCACCAGTACTTCAGCCAATATCGGTTGGGGCCTGAAAATGGAAGCAGCGCCAAATTACGATGCAACATGGGATAAAAGTACCAAACTCAATCTGGGTATTGATTCCAAATTCCTTAACAGCCGGCTGTCATTCAGCATGGACGGTTTTTTTGACCGCAATACTGAAATGCTGACTCAGCGTGATGCATTAGTGCCTGTTACTGTTGGCGGAAACCTGGCTGCTGAAAATTTTGATGAGATTGACTCTTATGGACTGGAATTTTCGATTGGCTGGAAAGATAGAATTGGGAAAGATTTTAACTATTTTGTCAAGTTAAATACAGGGTGGAGCGATGCCCGCTACAGGAAGAAGGACTGGCCTGACATTATTGCGTATGATGATCAATATCCTGACGGACCGGTCGATGTGGGTAAATGGGGATACGATTGCCTGGGGATGTTCCGCAGTCAGTCTGATATTGACACCTACGTTACGGAATATAATATCACAAGTGTATTCAATAAAAACATCTCTGAGTTGAAACCCGGTATGCTGTTTTACCGCGATGTGAGAGGAGAGCAGAATCCTGACGGATCTTACCAGGGGCCTGACGGATTAATCGACGACAAAGACATGATTCGTCTGACAAAAAGAGCAAGCAATCCTTTTGGGTTCTCCCTCAACCTGGGTGGAGACTGGAAAGGTCTAAGTCTGATCGCTCAGATCAATGCGTCATGGGGTGGTTTCTCGGAAGTCCCCACGTCGGCACAGTACATCAATGAAAAAAAGGCAGATTACATGAACATGCCTGTGTTCTGGAACGACATGTTTTCACTGCCTGTTCTTGATGTTGATGGCAATGAGATTCCGGGGACCGGAAATACAGAGGGTAAATATCCCAACATGTACCAGAGCGATTTTAATAACCGGACTTCCAATTTCTGGCAGGTTGAATCGTTCCGGATGCATTTGAGGACCTTGACTCTGGCCTACAGCCTGCCGAAAAGTTTGTTGAACAGGATTAAAGTAGATAATTGCCGTTTGACCCTGACGGGAATGAACCTTATTAGTTTACATAATCCTTATCCTCAAAAGTTCATGGATACCTTTAGCGATTTTGGGGCTTATCCCGTGCTGCGGACTTTTTCACTAGGGATCAACCTGTCACTTTAATTAAATAAACCAATCACTATGATACCGAAAAATTTAATCACAATAAGCTTAAGGGGATTACTGCTGTTCTCTCTGTTAACCGGCTGCGATGACCAGTTTCTTGAGGATAAAAAAGACTACAGCGGTTTCAATGAGGAAATATACAGCAATGTCCAGACGGCTCAGGCAAAAGTCGATTACGTGTATTATCTTTCTCTTCCATCGGGAACAACTGGCTCATCTGATGATTACACCAAAGCTACAGAAGAATTTATAGGATCTGCGCCCCTGACCCAAATTTCCGAACTGACTAAAACAAATGCGCCGGATTATTTCTTTGGAAGTGCGACAGGCGGTCCATGGGCAAAGATCCGTGAATGCAATATTTTTCTGGATAATATCGATAAAGGAACCCTTATCGATAAGGACAAAGATCCGCTAAAAGGGCAGATTTATTTTTGGAGGGCCTGGCATTACTTCTCGATGGTTAAAATGTATGGAGGTGTTCCGATTGTACTCACAGCGCAAAATGCGATTCTGGGTGATGCTGATGTCGAGGAGACAGAACTTGCGGTTCCCAGGAGTTCTACGGCTGAAAGTATCAAGCTTATCACAGATGATTTGGACAAAGCTATTTCATTGCTTCCGGGAGTATGGCCTGATTCGGACTGGGGAAGAATTACGTCCGGAGCTGCGGCTGCTTTCAAAGGGCGTGTATTGTTGACTTACGCCAGTCCGCTGTTTAACCGTAATGACGAGGCTTCGCGCTGGCAGGCTGCTTACGACGCCAACCTGACCGCAAAACAGTTGCTTGAAGCCAACGGATTCGGCCTGACCGACGGTGGCGGAAACAGGGCCCTGAACTGGGAAAAAATGTTTATCATTCCCAAAACGACTGAAGCTGTGATCACCGTTCTGCATAATACCGTTACAACTGATTCCTATAAAAAGAACAATTCGTGGGAGCAAAATGCCCGTCAGAAGGAGTTGCAGGGAGGTGGTGGTTACGGTGCAACTGCAGAAATGGTTGATCTGTTCCCCATGAAAGATGGCAAAAGATCTGGAATGAGCACATATGTATATGATCCACTGAAATTTTATAAAAATCGTGACCCCAGGTTTTACAGGACTTTCGCCTTCAATGGCTTTGTGTGGCCCTACAAAGCGAATACATCCAATACTGTATGGAGTTATCAGTGGTTTAAAGACCAGACTGCCTTTAATTCAGGAAAAGAAGGATCAGGCTTTGCCGAATATGCCGGACACGTGAATACAGGCGTGTATGTTCGTAAGCGGACGAACCCGGACGCAGATTTTACCGAGACTGATAAGTTTGCCCGTTCAGCAACGCCTTACATGGAAATGCGGTTTGCCGAAGTCGTGCTTAACCTGGCCGAAGCGGCTGTGGGAATGAATAAATTAAGTGAAGGGTATACGGGGCTGAAGGCAATCAGGGGGCGCGTGGGTATTCCGGCGGGAACTGATGGAAATTATGGCGTGCCTGCCGGTTTAGGCCGTGACGGATTATTCCGGGAAATCCTCTACGAGCGCCAGATTGAATTTGCCTATGAGGGTAAGCGTTTTGATGATATGAGAAGATGGATGCTATGGAACGATGACGTGGCCGCCGGCAACAATACCTGCCAGCGTCTGGGGGTCGAACCGTTCAACGGGAAACGCCATCATGGATTGATTCTGGGTGTAAAGACAACAGTTTACAAATCAGGTTCATCTGGTTTGTCCAACGACGTGTTTAACCCGGCAAGTCCAAAATACAATGCGAGCCTGGTTACGCGGACGGGGATCAGTGTAAATGCCAATGCCTCCGACGCGGATTTCGATACACAGATTGCAAAACTGGATAATTTTTATGACACCAACCTGGCGCGTATTCAAAACGATCAGCTTGATCCGACCAGTCCGCGCTTTGAGGTGACCCATCGGAGTAAATATTATTTCCTTGGTCTGAAAGAGAGCGTGATGAAACAGTCACCTTACCTGTTACAGACGACAGGCTGGGATGATTATTACGGAAATCCCGGAACGTTCGATCCGCTGGCCAATTAAAAGCACTTGAACTGTGAGAGCTGTTTGGCTCTCACAGTTTCTTTAAACACTAAACAAGATCATATATGAAGATGACTATTTTAGCCGAAGCTTTTGCCTTGATTGCGGTGATTGGAATTGGGGCTGCACGGGCACAGTACCCCGCTATTCCGGAGAAAGACAAGAAAGCATCGGAGGATCTGATCAATGAAACATACCGGTTGTCGGATGTCGCGTGGGAAAAGGCATTGCCTGTTATTGAAAGAGAAGCTGCGGAAGGGCGACCGTATATTCCATGGGCAGGACGTCCGAGCGATCTGCCACAGGCCGATATACCTGCATTCCCCGGCGCTGAAGGCGGCGGCATGTTCAGTTTCGGCGGGCGTGGCGGAAAGGTGATCACCGTGACCAGCCTCGCTGATCATGGCCCGGGCACCCTGAGGGAAGCCTGCGAGACTGGCGGCGCCCGGATCATCGTGTTCAATGTCTCAGGTATTATCCGGCTGGAACGGCCCATCATTGTCCGGGCTCCTTATGTGACCATTGCCGGGCAAACCGCTCCGGGCGACGGGATTTGCCTGGCGGGTGAAAGCTTCTGGATCAATACGCACGACGTGGTGATCCGCCACATGCGCTTTCGCAGGGGAGAGACATGGGTGGGGCGCCGCGACGATGCCATTGGCGGCAATCCGGTGGGGAATATCATGATCGATCATGTGTCGGCAAGCTGGGGACTCGACGAAAATATGTCGATCTACCGCCATATGTGGAATGATGGAACAGGGAAGCCTGATTTGAAATTACCGACTGTGAATATCACCATTCAGAACTCCATATTTTCGGAAGCGCTCGATACCTGGAATCATTCGTTCGGCAGCACGCTGGGGGGTGAGAACTGCTCATTTATACGTAATCTGTGGGCCAATAACACAGGAAGGAATCCGTCGATCGGCTGGAACGGAACCTTCAACTTTGTCAATAATGTCATTTTTAACTGGATGCACCGTTCTGTCGACGGAGGCGACTATACCGCGAAGTATAATATTATCAATAATTACTATAAGCCCGGACCGGCCACTGACGTGAATAAGCCTGTCGGTCACCGGATCCTGAAGCCGGAATCGGGCCGCAGCACGCTGAAGCAACGCGTTTATGGAAAGGCCTATGTTCACGGCAATATTGTTGAAGGGAATGAAAAGGTCACCGAAAACAACTGGGCGGGTGGAATTCAACTGGAAGACACTCCTGATCCCAATAACCGCTATGCTGAAACACTGCTTTCTGACAGTTTGGGAGCCTATCACGATATGGTCTACTGGCACCGGCCTTTCGATATGCCCTACCTCTCGATTATGCCGGCAAATGAAGCATTCGATTATGTGCTTCAAAATGCCGGAGCCACCTTGCCTGAACGCGATCCGGTCGATCAGCGGATTGCAAGGGTTGTGAAATCGGGCGTGATTGAATTCGCGAAGAGTATTTCGCTCAAGGATGTTCCTCAGTTTGAACACCGTCGTCAGGCTGCCGATTCATACAAAATCGGGATCATTACCGACGTTTCGCAGGTTGGCGGCTATCCTGAATACAAAGGAGAACCGCACAGCGATGCCGACCGGGACGGTATGCCCGATAACTGGGAGAAAAAATACGGGCTGAACCCGAATGACGAGTCGGATGCGAGCGGTGATCTTAACGGTGACGGATATACCAATATTGAAAAATATATCAACGGAATTGATCCGCTTATCCGCATCAACTGGCAGGATTTAAGAAATAATTACGATACCCTTGCAGATAAAAAGGGCGGATTGGAAAAGTAATCATTGGTTTAAGTTAATCTCACAAGCCGGCAATCTGATTTATTCGTTTTTCTGATTGCCGGTTATTTAATTTCTGATGGATAAACGAAAATCGGAGCTTCCCGGGCGTGAGAATATGTGGAACGAGCTAAAACAACCACATTTGTTTGATGAGTATTACGCGGAAGATACATGGCAACCGGTTTTTTTTGATGTAACAGTTGTTGACAATAAAATTGAAAGAGTATATGATGAAGCTAAATCTGGTTCTGCTTGTCGTGTTTGCGGGATCGTTAAACTTGAATGCACAAAACAGTATCTCGAAAAATCAACCGGACAAAGCCTACCGGGAAGTGGTCAGTAAAAGAGCAGAAAAAATTGTGAATACGTTGGAAATCACAGATCCTGCCCGGTCGGAACGGGTTCGTAACCTGATTGCTCAACAGTATTATGATCTGAACGGTATTCATGACCGGTGTAAGGCAGAAAAAGGAAAACTGAAGGAAAAAGGCGGAAGCAGGGAGCAAATTGAGGCTGAAATAAAAGCATTGCAGGCAAGAGCTGACAGTGAACTGACTGTTCTGCACCAAAAATATATTGTAAATTTATCGAACGAATTAAGTCCGGAGCAGATTGAAGGCGTCAGGAACGGAATGACCTATGGCGTCTTGCCCATCACGTATGCCGGTTATCTGGATATGATACCAGAATTAAAGGAAGAAGAAAAGCAACAGATTATGATTTGGCTGACCGAGGCGCGCGAACATGCCATGGATGCCGGCTCATCGGAAGAGAAGCACGGATGGTTCGGAAAATACAAGGGGCGGATCAACAACTACCTGTCAGCAAGGAGTTATGATCTGAAAAAATACAGTGAGGCCAGGGAGGCCCGTATCAGAGAGGCACAACAGAAAAAATAAACGGTGAACACGACGCCCGGTCATCAGATCAGCCTGTCGAAACAAAATGCGTCCTGATGCAAAGGGTTCTATCGTCACCGGTTGGTAATGTGCGGCTTTATGGACTTGATCATCTTTTTCAAATTATTGAAATGCGATAGCCGGTTGTAATAATGAAAAAAAATGAACAGCCTTTTTAAATGGGACATGGCTCTGCAAAGGCGCAGAACCCGGACGGATTCTTTTAAACGGGTTCTTTGGCAGTTTGCAGGTAAGGCAATGCAGGCAGGAGTTGTTTGGCTTGCTTTAGCAATCCCTGCCAAAGGAATTTGTCAGGGGAAGGGTGGGCATAAGCCCCTGCAGGTCACCCAAAACGGTGAACTGATTTATCGGGCCGATTCACTGGGAAACCGGATCCCTGATTTTTCCTATGCCGGATACTGCGCTGCAGAAGAAGAAATCCCTTTTGTGCCGGTGAAAGTCAGGGTGCCGGTGCGCGATGGCGATGCGACGGCTGCCATACAGGCCGCCATTGACTATGTTGCTTCGCTGCCGGTTAACGCCGGCGGTTTAAAAGGGACTGTGCTGCTTGAAAAGGGGGTTCACCATGTTTGGGGAAGTCTGCGGCTGGGCAGTCCGGGAGTGGTGCTGAGGGGCTACGGAAGCGGCGAAGACGGCACGGTGTTGGAAGGCTGCGGGAAAAGCAGGGAAATCCTGATCCGTATCGCGGGTGAAAATGACCGTCGTGAAACGCAGATTGCAGAGATCACCGACGCGTATGTGCCGGTCAATGCCTTATCGTTTAAGGCGGATAACAGTGCCGGACTGAAGTCAGGCGACCTGGTAATCGTGCTCCGGCCATCGACGAAAGAGTGGATCAGTTTTACCGGAATGGAAGACTTCGGCGGCGAAACCGGATGGCTGGGATGGAAGGCCGGCGATCAGGATATCCGCTGGATCCGCACCATCGTATCCGTTAGTGGAAACCAGATTACCCTGGATGCGCCGGTTACCACGGCACTGGACAAGAAATACGGCGGAGGGAAGCTCATTCGTTGTGAATGGGCAGGGCGGGTCTCAAAAGTCGGAATTGAAAATATACTGTTGCGGTCGGAATACGACCGGAGCAATCCAAAGGATGAAGAACATCGCTGGATGGCTGTTACTATCGAAGATACAGACGACGCTTGGGTGAGACAGGTCAACTTTGAACACTTTGCCGGCTCGGCTGTGGCCGTGTATGAGACCGGCAGGCGGATTACTGTCGAAGACTGCAAGTCGCTTCAGCCGGTATCGGAGGTGGGCGGACAACGCCGGAATACTTTCTTCGCGTCGGGCGGGCAGGTACTCGTGCAGCGTTGCTATGCCGAGTTTGGTTATCATGATTTCGCTGTCGGCGCCCTTGCACCGGGACCCAATGCCTTTGTGCAGTGCGAATCGCATTTACCGTATAACTACAACGGAACCACCGGCAGTTGGGCTTCGGGAGTTTTATTCGATGTGGTTAGTGTGGATGGCCATGCGCTGGGATTTCCCAACCGTGGTCCGGAAGGGTATGGGGCCGGCTGGACCGGGGCCAACAGCATGTTGTGGCAGTGCTCGGCCGCACGTCTGGACAATCCCGCTCCCCCCGGAGCGATGAATTGGGCCTATGGAGCCTGGGCGCTGTTTAACGGAAATGGCTACTGGGAAGATCCGAATAACCATATTCAGCCGCGAAGTTTATATTATGCCCAGTTGGAGGCACGCATAAAAGGGAGTAGCGAAAGGGCCCATCTTTTATTGACCGAAACCAATGGCACCAGCAGTCCGACGGTAGCAGAGGCAGCCGGATTGAACCGGTTGGCTGCACAGGGGTCGCCAACACTATGCGACTGGATCGATCAGGCGGCCGAGCGAAATCCGATCGATATTTCCGCTGAGGGCGCGCCTTTCATTGACGACATCGGAATTCCCCCGTCACATCAGCCAACGCAGGCCCCCGCTATGAAAATTGAAAACGGCTGGCTGGTGCGTGGCAGCCGCGTGCTGACCGGCATGCGCCTGTCTGTTCCCTGGTGGAGCGGCAGTCTGCGGCCCCGCGGCCTGGCAGGCGCCCGCCCCGCCCTGACCCGCTTTGTTCCGGGCCGGACAGGGACGGGTTATACCGATGACCTTGACCGGCTCACCGATAGCATGTGCAAATCGAACCAGATCGGGGTGGAGCAAAATTATGCCCTGTGGTACGATCGCAGGCGTGATGATCATGAGCGGATACGCCGTATGGACGGCGACGTATGGCCGCCGTTTTACGAAGTTCCCTTTGCCCGTTCCGGCCAAGGACTGGCCTGGGACGGCCTCAGTAAGTATGATCTGACCAAATATAACCCCTGGTATTGGTCGAGGCTGAAGGAATTTGCCGGCCTGGCCGATCAGAAAGGGCTCATCCTGCTGCACCAGAACTATTTTCAGCATAACATTCTGGAAGCCGGCGCGCACTGGGCTGACTTTGCCTGGAGAAGCGCAAACAACATCAACCGGACCGGTTTTCCGGAGCCTCCTCCTTACGCAGGCGACAAGCGGATTTTCATGGACGAACAGTTTTATGATGTGAGCCATCCCGTGCGCAGAGAACTGCACCGGGCTTACATCCGCCAATGCCTGGAAAACTTCAGAGACAACAGCGGCGTGATCCAGTTCACCGGAGAAGAATATACCGGTCCGCTGCACTTTGTGCAATTCTGGCTCGATGTGATCGCTGAATGGGAAAAGGAAACCGGCGTAAATGTTCTAACCGGATTAAGTGTCACCAAAGATGTGCAGGATGCCATTCTGGCCGATCCCCAACGGTCGGAGATCGTCGATGTGATCGATATCCGGCGCTGGGCATATTGCGATGACGGCAGCCTGTATGCGCCTGAGGGAGGGCAGCACCTCGCTCCTCGTCAGCATGCGCGGCTGGTCCAGCCGGGGAAAAGATCGTTCGATCAGGTTTACCGTGCGGTCAGCGAATACCGGAAAGCGTGGCCGGAGAAGGCGGTGATCTACTCGGAAGGGCAGTATACCGGTTTTGCCTGGGCCGTGTTTATGGCCGGCGGCTCGCTCGCCCCGATCCCTCCTGTAGAGCATCCGGAATTTCTGAAGAAGGCTTCCTCGATGCAGGTTGCGGAAAAACCTGGAAAAGACGTTTATATGCTGAAAAGTAATAACGGCGAAGCCATCATCTGGGTAAGCGGGGAATCGACGTCCGTACCGGATATTTCATTGGAAAAAGGAAGTTTTGTCCTTCACCGGATCGATCCGGCAACCGGAAAAACAATCGGGAAAGCACAAAAACTTTCCGGAGGCAAGTCTATCCGGCTGAAGGCTTCCGGAGAAAAGCCTGAAATCCTCTTCATAAGCCGGTAAGACGTCAGCTACCCATCATTTAGCCGACAAGTAACCGAAACTTAATCCTTTTTCATGAGAGTTAAAGCAGTGTTGAATAATCCTTGTCCGGAGATCCCGTAGTGATTGAAAATCTCGGTTTGTGATCCGGTAACGGTATCTTCGTCGGGGATGCCGACGATCCTGAAGGGAACGCTGATGCCTTTCTGCATGAGCAGCGATGCGCAGGCTTCACCCAGGCCGCCGTTTACGCTGTGTTCTTCGACCGTGATCACTGCTTTGCATTTTTTGGCCGTATCGATGATCGCCTGATGGTCCAGCGGTTTTAGGGTATGCATGCTGAACACTTCCGCACTGAAACCTTCCTGTTGTAATAACCAGGCTGCTTCGCAAGCGGGGGCCACTGTTTCGCCGCAGGCAATGAAGGCGACGTCTTCTCCCTGACAAATTACCGAGGCTTTGCCGATTTCAAATTGCCTATCCGGGCGGGGAAGATCGGGCATAGGCTTTTTCCCGAATTTCAGAAAAATAGGAATATCCGATTTTGCAGCGGCCAAAACGGCCTGCCGGGCTTCGAAATTATCGGCCGGAACAACGATCCGGATGTTGTGAATGGCCCTCAGAACGGCTGCATCGTGAAGCGAATGATGAGTTGTTCCAAGCGCCCCGTAGCTGACCCCCGCACTGATACCTACCAACACAACCGGTTGGCCTGAATAAGCCACATCGTTTTTGATTTGCTCCAGCGAGCGGGTGGTCAGAAAGCAGGCCGGAGAAACCGCAAAGACCTTTTTCCCCGTTGAGGACAGTCCCGCAGCCACGCCCACCAGATCTTGCTCGGCGATGCCCACCTCAACCAACTGGCCGGGAAACTGTTCACCAAATCCTGTCAGCTTTCCCGATCCCCTCGAGTCGCTGGTAACCACAAAAATAGATGTACTTTTTTCAGCGAGCCCGGTTAGTGTTTCGGCGAATACTTCCAGGTTCGCTTTGCCTGGTTTCAATAGGTACGAAATCATCTCTGGTCTTAAATCG
>JBDKTZ010000487.1:0-10233 GCA_039679975.1 Prolixibacteraceae bacterium | reverse complement strand
TTGATGTCGGAAATTCAAATATCGTTTTTGGTATTCATGATCGTGATCAATGGCTTAAAGTATGGCGTATTCAGACCGATCCCCGGAAGACGGCCGATGAATACGAAGTGATTTTTCGTTCTTTGCTGATCAGCAGCAGGGTTTGTAAATCAAAAGTTGAACAGGTTGTGTTCAGCAGTGTAGTCCCTTCACTCAACAGGGAGTTTGGAACCATGATCCCCCGTTTGCTTGAGACGGAGCTGATTATCGTTTCACCCGATATTTACGACCGGTTACCCTTAAAGGTGTTGAATCCCTACGAAATTGGTACCGATTTGGTCGCCAATGCAGTCGCCGCCTATACCCGTTTTGGCGAAATGTGTATGGTAATTGATTTTGGAACTGCTCTTACCTTCACCACAATTGCCGACGATGGTACGATCCTGGGAGTGGCCATCGCACCCGGGATGCAAACTGCCGTCAAAGCACTGGCCGGCAATACTGCCCAGTTACCGCATGTACAGTTAATCCTTCCGCCGTCGGTATTAGGCACCAATACAGTTCATGCCATTCAGTCGGGAGTTGTAATTGGCTTTGGAGGTCTGGTCGACCGGATCATTGAGAAAACCGGACAGGAACTTCAGCGGGAGATCATCACGATTGCGACAGGCGGACTGGCCGGCGTTTTTGCTGCCCGGTCTGAGAAGATCCGCTTTATTGAAGATAACCTGACCCTCGAAGGACTAAGAATGATCGGTAACCTGGTCAGGTAATATTTTGAACTGTTTACCGGTAAAAAACTTTCGTTAGGCGATTATAAGCTGCTTTACAGGTCTAATCCTCTTTTCTTTGTAATAAAAATCTGTGTTTTTGCAGAAATCAATAAGGTATGAATAAACGTCAGCTAATCATTCTCATTTTGAGCCTGCCTTTGTTTTTTTTGTCTGCCTGTATTTTTATGGGTCCGGTAATAAGGGGAGAAGGGGAGGTCAAAGAAGAAACAAGAAAAATATCAGGTTTCGAAAAAGTCGAAGTCTCGAGAGGATTGGAGGTCTTTCTGGTGCCAGACAGTCAGCAATATATCGTGGTGGAAGCCGATGAAAATCTCCATGATGTCATTCTGACGAAGGTGGAGGACGGGACATTGGAAGTTTATACGGAGAAGTTCATCCGGTCTGCTCAATCCAGAAAAGTGCATGTACATTTTGTGCATCTTGAGGGGATTAAATCGACCTCCGGTGCTGTGGTTCAGTCGCGGGGGCGTGTTCGTTCGAAGGCACTTGAAATTTCAGCGTCTTCGGGAAGCCGTCAAACGCTTGAAGTCAATGCCGGTCAGTTTGAAGGACGTTGTTCTTCAGGGGCGCAGATCGGGTTGGAAGGAAAGGCTGACCGGGCGACGCTCAAAGCTTCATCGGGGGCTCAGTTAAATGGTGATCATTTCATGGCTTCTGAATGCCATGCTAAATCATCGAGCGGCGCTCATATCAGAACCGGCGTGAAAGATAAGTTTGTCGCTCAAGCTTCGAGCGGAGGGCATATTTATTATTCGGGGGACCCGGCAACTACCACGGTTGAGTCTTCCTCGGGCGGATCAATACGCAGAAAGTAAAAGATATATGAAGAAAACAGAAATACACTATGAAACAAGCCTTGTAAGTGAACAGTCACAGTCGCAGTTTCCGGTTTTTGCCGGAAACTACGACTAAAAACTGTAATTTCAGGGTGACAACCAGAAAACAAATTACAAACACATGAAAACAATGAAAATTCAAAGCCTTCTTGTGCTGCTTATTCTCATGGGAGCAACCTTGAGCGTTCATGCGGCAAAGGAAAAAACAAAATCTGAACTTCGTGATGTGGGTGCCTTCAGTGCCATTCACGTCAGCAGTGGAATCGATCTGTACCTGACCCAGGGGAAAAGCCAGGAGGTCAGGGTTGAAGCCGAATCTGATCTGGTCGGGAAAATCATTACCCGGGTCGAGAATGGGGTACTGAAGATCTGCATTAAGGATAAAATGAACTGGGATCTGGGGTGGAACCAGATGCGAAAGGTTCATGTCACTTTTGTTGAACTGCAGGAACTTAATGCATCTGCAGGATCGGATGTTTTGTCTCAAAATCCATTTAGGATGAAGGAATTAAAGATCAGCAGCAGCAGTGGTTCGGATGTTGAGATCGATGATCTTTCGGCTGAATTTGTGAGCGTAGTCACCAGCAGTGGTGCCGATGCCAAAGTTTCAGGGAAAACGATCAGAATGTATGGCGATGCTTCCAGCGGGAGTGATCTCGACTGCAGCGAGTTGGTTGCAAAAGAGTGTGAAGTCAACGCGTCGAGCGGATCTGATGCTTTGGTGCATGCTACAACGTTGATCAAGGCGCATGCCAGCAGTGGCGGGGACATACGCTATGCCGGAAATCCTGCGCAACGCGAAGTCAATGAATCGAGCGGCGGGGATGTGACGCGTAGCGAGTAGCATACGGGCGGGCAAGGGGACTGAAGCCTGCAGCTTGCCGCTTGTCATTTTCTGAAAATCCAACATTCAAATTAATATTCAATTGAAAGCCCGGAGCGGGAGCGGTTCCGGGTTTTTCGATTTGCGAACTGGTGAGAGTGATCAATTTCAGCCTTCCATAAACCTCCATTCCATACTGACCCAGGGTTCACCGGCATAATTAATACCCACCCGGGGGGAGGCCACAACATTTTGTACAGGAGGAGCATCTTCGAGCCAGAGGAGGGAGGAGGTTTCCACATTTTCGCCATAGAATGACCGGCCAAGGGCAAGTTCCCGTCCCACTCGTCCGGGCCCGCTGAAGCCCTCCAGTCCGCGGATCAGAACCGCTGAAGCTTCACCCTCGGGGCCGGAGACAAAATTGAGCATCCAGTACATGCCATAGATCAGGTAAACATAAACATGCCCGCCAGCTTTGAACATGACTTCAGTCCGGGCTGTTCTTCCCTTGCTGGCATGACAGGCCAGGTCGTGCGGGCCGCAGTATGCTTCGGTTTCCGTGATCCGGTACCGTCTTTGCTCTCCGTCAAAAAAAACGCGAACCAATGCTTTGCCCAGTAACTCCCGGGCAACTGTCACCGTGTCGCGTTCGAAAAATGATGCTGTTAGCCTTGTACTTGTGTTTGCCATGATTGCAAAAATAAAAAAGTTGTGAGTCGCGAGTAGCGAGTTGTGAGTAAAAAAATGAAAAATAGAAAAGTCGTGAGTAGTGAGTGTCCCGGTACTCATTACTCAAAATCAAATCTTTGTATCCAAAACATTTGCAGTTTTAAAAAAAAGAAATACTTTTGCAGTCCCGATTATTGTCCGTACTTATAGTTCTTATAAATAGTTGAAAGCGAACGTTTCGATTAAGCCAGAGCAAACGATGCCAGCCTGAGTTTTGACCGTGCGGGAGAAACGACTAATGAAAAGCGAAGTCCGAAAAATTACCGGCAAGTCCGAAGCTGGTGATCAGGAGGTCTTTGGATGGTGTAAGACGTAAGTCATTGCAACTTTTAGTGTTAATTTAAAAAATTGAGTAAGTGGATAATTTATCTTACAAGACCGTATCGGCCAATAAGGCCACGGTAAATAAAGCATGGGTGGTTGTTGATGCAACCAATATGCCGCTCGGCCGTTTAGCCACAGCCGTTGCAAAAATGCTTCGCGGGAAGCACAAACCCGATTTTACTCCTCATGTTGATTGTGGAGATAATGTGATTGTTATAAATGCTGAAAAGGTTTATCTGACCGGCAACAAAATGACAGGCCGCGTTTACCTTCGCTATACGGGTTATCCAGGTGGTCAGCGGGAACAAACTCCCGCCGATATCCTGAAAAAATATCCGGAACGTTTAATCGGGCATGCCGTACGTGGTATGCTGCCAAAGAACAGTTTGGGTCGCCAGATTTTCAATAACATGAAGGTTTATGTTGGTCCTGAGCACAAACAGGAAGCTCAAAACCCGAAAGTAATAGATTTAAATAAGATTAAATTATAACAATGGAAGTAGTTAACACCTTAGGACGCAGGAAAACCGCTGTTGCCCGTATTTTTGTCAGCGAAGGCAAGGGGAATATTACCATTAACAAAAGGGAATTAAAAGAATATTTTCCAAACGAGACATTGCAGTACATTGTGAAGCAGCCTCTGCAACTGCTGGGAGTTACTGAGCAGTACGATATCAAAGTAAATCTTGATGGTGGCGGTATTAAGGGTCAGGCTGAAGCTTTGCGTTTAGCTATTTCAAGAGCTTTGGTTGAAATGAATCCGGAATCAAAACCGGAACTGAAACACGCTGGCTTTATGACACGTGATCCGCGCGAAGTGGAACGTAAAAAGCCGGGACAGCCAAAAGCACGCAAGCGCTTCCAGTTCTCAAAACGTTAATTCAATTAAAATGTTTCAATTAAGCGAGTGCAAAGGGCAAACAATATTTGAGGCTTTGTCTTGCGGAGAAACGGCTAATATAAAAAGAACTGTGGATCTGAAATCACTGAGACTCCCGGTATTCGAGGGACTACTCAGAGATTGCTTTTCGACATTTTTATTAAAAAAAGTAAAAAGATGCCAAGAACAAATTTTCAGGAATTATTAGATGCAGGTGTACATTTTGGTCACCTGAAAAGAAAGTGGAATCCTGCTATGGCGCCATACATTTTTATGGAGAAAAACGGGATCCACCTGATCGACTTACAAAAAACAATAGTAAAGGTCGACGAGGCAGCAAATGCCATCAAACAAATTGCCAAATCGGGCCGCAAGGTATTGTTTGTTGCAACAAAGAAACAGGCTAAGGAAATTGTTGCGGAAACAGTAGGCAAAGTAAACATGCCATACGTGACAGAACGTTGGCCTGGAGGTATGTTGACCAACTTCCCAACCATCCGCAAAGCGGTAAAGAAGATGATCTCCATCGATAAGATGATGAAAGACAGCAGTTGGGATAATCTGTCGAAACGTGAAAAGTTGCAAATCGGACGTCAACGTGCAAAACTGGAAAAAGTGCTGGGTAGTATCGCTGACCTGACACGTCTTCCTGCAGCATTGTTTATCGTTGATGTATTGAAAGAAAGGATAGCCGTTCGTGAAGCTCAGCGCTTGGGTATTCCGGTATTTGGAATGGTCGATACCAATTCAGATCCTGAAGGGATCGACTTCGTGATTCCTTCGAATGACGATGCTTCCCAGTCTATCCGTCTGATCGTTCGTGTGATGGCCGATGCCATTGCTGAAGGATTGAACGAACGAAAAGTTGAGCGGGACAAAGAAAGCGATGAGGAAGCTGTTGCTCCAAAGAAAACAAGAAGGGCCGACGTGAAGAAATCGGCTGCGAAGTTTGATGTAGATGAGGAGGAAGATATCGAAAGCGACATCATTGACGAAGAAGTGGAAGTGGAAGTGGAAGAACCGGAAGAAGTTGATGAAGACGTTGAGGATATTGAAGAATAAGACCTTAAAAACAAGAGATTATGGCAATTACTGCTGCAGATGTAATGAAGTTACGTAAAGTAACGGGTGCGGGTATGATGGACTGTAAAAATGCTTTGAATGAAGCAGACGGTGATTTTGACCGGGCCATTGAAATTATCCGTGAACGAGGAAAACTGGTTGCAAGCAAGCGCTCTGACCGTGAAAGCAATGAAGGTGTTGTTCTGGCCAGAGTGAGTGACGATAAGAAGTTCGGAGCTGTTGTTGTTCTGAATTGCGAAACCGATTTCGTAGCAAAAAATGAAGGGTTTATTCAACTGACTTCTAAATTTTTGGATTTAGCTGTCAGTAATCGTGCTGCCGATCTGGATGTACTGAAAGCACTGACACTCGATGGCCGTACTATTGAAGCTCATGTTGTGGAACAGATCGGTATTATCGGGGAAAAACTGGAGCTTTCTTTTTACGGAAAGATTGAAGCCGCTTCGGTCATCCAATACATTCACCCGGGAAATAAGCTGGCTACCGTCGTTGGTTTTAATAAGGGTGTGGACGAACATATTGGGAGAGATGTAGCTATGCAGGTTGCGGCGATGAGTCCTGTTGCTGTCGACAAAGATGATGTTCCACAAAGCATTGTTGAAAAGGAACTGGAAATTGCCCGTGAGAAATTCCGTATGGAAGGGAAACCGGAAAATATGCTTGATAAGATTGCTCAGGGAGCATTGCAGAAATTCTACAAGGAAAGTACTTTGTTAAGCCAGGCTTTCGTAAAGGACAACAAGGTAAGTGTTAAGGAATATCTTGCTTCGAACGATAAAGGTTTGACTGTAACAGGATTCGTCCGTTACGGACTAGGAGAATAACTATTCCGCCATATATAAGGAAAAGAGAGCCTCAAAAGGGCTCTTTTTTTGCATAGGGCTTAGAGTACAGCGCTAACTCCATGCTCCATGCTCTATGCTCCACGCCCTTACCGGAGAGCTTCAGCGCCGTTGGTGACTTCAAGGATCTCGTTTGTGATCGCTGTTTGTCGTACCTTATTAAAGGTAATGGTGAGCTCCTGGATCAGTTCGGTGGCATTGTCGGTAGCCTGATGCATGGCCGTCATCCGCGCCCCGTGTTCGGCCGCATTCGAATCGAGCAGCGCCTTATAAAGTTGGATCTTCAGCGAACGGGGGATTAATTGAGCCACGATGGCTTGCTGCGAGGGCTCAAAAATGTAGTTCGTCTCCACCTTCTTTTTCTCCTTCACAGGCGTTTCGACCGGGAGAAATTGTTCGGCAACGGTGATCTGTACGGCAGCATTTTTAAACTGGTTATAAACCAGTACGATCCGGTCGTACCTGCGGGCTTTAAAGTTGGCCATCAGTTGTTCCGCGACCGGCGCCACCTGTTCAAAATCAAGTATATCGAAAATGTGATTGCCCTGGGCCACCACGTTCATTTTTCGTGCTTTCAGAAATCGTTCGCCCTGTTTGCCTATCGCGTAGAAGTCTGCATTTCCTGCTTCAAGCTGATCGCGATATTTGGAAACCGCCAGTTCTACGGCCTTTTTGGAAACGGTCGTGTTAAAGGCTCCGCATAAACCCCGGTTGGAGCTGATCAATACCATGAGCACTTTCTCCGGTGACCGTTGTTCCATATATAATGAATCATCCGTATTTTCAATAGAGGTGGTAAGTGTGGTCAGTATCTCTTGGATTTTAGCTGCATATGGCCTGATGCGCAGGATCGCGTCCTGAGCTTTTTTCAGCTTGGCAGCCGACACCATTTTCATGGCGGAAGTGACCTGGCGGGTGGTCTTTACCGACGAGATGCGGGTTCGTATTTCTTTTAAATTCGACATACTTTAAATTCTAAACTGAACGCAAAGACACGAGGACGCGACAGTAAATATTCAAATCTCACATTCATAAAATTATTTTTGCGTCTTTGCAACTTAGCGTTTAATTTTTTATGCTTTGTTCTCAAAGATCGCGGGCGGCAATTTCGGCGGCGGCTTTTTCGATTGCTGCCATGCCTTCATTGGTCAATAGTCCCTTCTTCAGCTCATCGAGCGTGGAACGGTATTGCATTTCCATCAGCTCCAGGAACAGGGTCTCAAATTTGCTCACTTTCTCCACCGGAATGTTGCGCAATAACTCGTGCGTTCCGCAATAGATAATGGCGATCTGATGTTCTGTTTTCATCGGAGCATACTGCCCCTGTTTCAGTATTTCAACGTTCTTGTTACCTTTGTTAAGCACTCTCATGGTTGCGGCATCCAGATCGGACCCGAACTTAGAGAAGGCTTCGAGTTCACGGAACTGCGCCTGGTCCAGTTTCAGGGTGCCGGCAATCTTTTTCATGGCCTTCACCTGCGCATTCCCTCCGACACGTGATACCGAGATACCCACGTTGATGGCAGGCCGTATACCGGCATTGAACAAGTGCGATTCCAGGAAGATCTGTCCGTCGGTAATGGAGATCACGTTGGTCGGGATATAAGCCGACACGTCGCTGGCCTGGGTCTCAATGATCGGCAGTGCAGTTAAAGAACCACCACCTTTTACTTTTCCTTTTAACGATTCAGGAAGATCATTCATTTGACGGGCAATCTCGTCCGAGTCGATGATTTTTGCTGCCCGTTCAAGCAGACGCGAATGCAGGTAGAACACATCTCCCGGATAAGCTTCACGGCCCGGGGGGCGGCGGAGGAGCAAGGACACTTCGCGGTATGAAACTGCTTGTTTTGAGAGGTCATCATAAACGATCAGAGCATCGCGACCCGTGTCCCGGAAATATTCGCCGATGGCAGCGCCCGCATAGGGAGCATAGTACTGCAGAGCAGCAGGTTCCGCGGCTGTTGCTGAGACAATGCAGGTATACGGCATGGCGCCATGCTTTTCAAGCGTAGAGGCGATCGATGCCACGGTTGAACCTTTTTGTCCAATAGCTACATAAATACAATAAACAGGTTCTCCCTTTTCAAAATTTTCGCGCTGGTTGATGATCGTATCGATAGCTACGGCAGTTTTTCCTGTCTGACGGTCGCCAATGATCAACTCACGCTGACCTCTTCCAATGGGGATCATTGCGTCGATGGCTTTGATCCCGGTTTGGAGGGGCTGGGTCACGGGTTTCCGATAAATTACTCCAGGAGCTTTCCGTTCCAGGGGCATCGTAAATTTTTCACCCCGAATGGGGCCTTTCCCGTCGAGAGGGATCCCAATGGTATTAATTACCCGGCCAAGAACGCCCTCACCCACATCGATCGACGCAATACGCCCCAGCCGTTTGACTACGTCTCCTTCATTCGTTTCTTCCGAAGGTCCCAGCAATACCGCACCGACATTGTCTTCCTCCAGGTTGATCACGATCCCTTTCAGCCCGCTGCTGAATTCGATCATCTCATTTGCTTCGACGTTCCACAGCCCGTATATCCGGGCTATGCCATCACCAACTGTGAGTACCGTACCAACCTCTTCCAGCTCCGTTTCCGTTCTGAACCCTTCCAGTTGTTTTTTCAGTATCGCTGATACTTCAGCAGGCTTTATATCTGCCATGATTTATTTGTTAAGTTCCTGATTTTATGTGTTCCTGTATTCCTAAGTGTCTGTTTCCAATAAAGTCACCTTCATTTTTTTCAGCTGATTCAAAATACTTGTATCAAGCTGTTTGTCGCCCACGCGAAGCACAAAGCCACCAATCAGTTCGGGATCTACCTTCACATTCATTTCGATGACCGATTTGAGCTCGGTTTCCAGAAACGATCTGATCTGTTCGACGGTGCTTGTACTCAATACCACCGCACTTGTCAGGACGGCTGTTTGTATGCCTTTGTCATCCTGATACATGTTGATGAAATTTTTGCATATAGCAGAAAGATTTACTTCGCGCTTATTATGGGTGATCAGTCGGACGAAATTCAATGTTTGTTTTTGGACTTTCCCCTCCAGAATTGAACTTAGCAGTTTTATTTTTTGTGATGTTTTCAATGCCGGGTTTTCGAGCAACAGCTTGAAGTCGGAGCTTTCATTGCAAAGCTTGCTGATCGTTTCCATATCTTCTTTCAGCAAACCGAGCTGACCTTTTTCTTTAGCCAGGCTGAAAAAAGCTTTGGCATACCGGATGGCTATCTTACTTTGGTCCATCTGCTATTTTAATTTAATATCTTTCAGCAGGTTTTGCACCAGCGCTTCCTGATCCGCTTTGTCTTTCAGCTCTTTCTGAATGATCTTTTCAGCTACCTGAACCGACAGTTCGGCAATCTCCTTCTTCATTACGCTGATGGCTGCATCCTTTTCTGCATTGATCTGGACCCGGGCCGATTCGATCATTTTCTGACCTTCGCTCAAAGCCTGCGCTTTGGCTTCTGCCAGGATCTTGTCTTTAATTTCTTTGGCTTCGTTAAGGATCACTTCTTTTGCTTTGCGCGCTTCTGCCATGATCTTTTCGTTCCCTGCCCTGACTTGTTCCATCTCTTTTCTGGCCCGGTCGGCCGATGCCAGCGCGTCGGCGATGGAGTTTTCACGTTCTTTCAAAGCATTGAGAATCGGCTTCCACGCAAATTTTTTCAGGATCAGTAAAGCGATCCCGAAAATAATGACCATCCAAATAATAGTTCCGTAATCCGGAGTTACAAATCCCATTGTTGTCGTTTTTTAGTTGAAAAACCGTCCTGGTCCCGGCAATCCCGGAAACCGGACGGCTTAATCTGTTAAACAAAAAGGATCAGCGCGCAGATAATCACTGCAAAGAAGGCAACCCCTTCGACCAGTGCTGCTGACACGATCATGTTCGAGCGGATATCGCCGCTGGCTTCAGGCTGACGGGCAATAGCTT
>JBDKTZ010000252.1:0-7571 GCA_039679975.1 Prolixibacteraceae bacterium | reverse complement strand
CTGGACCGTGCAAGGAAAGAAGAGTCCCTGAGCTTAGCCCGGAATATTGTATCGATATCATGAGCCGGAATCGGTTATTCATTTTAAGCTCATTCTCCGGATGCCTGCTCAGTTTACCATGGCTCGGAATCCTGCCAGGCTGGATACTGTTTATAGCGCTGGTGCCGTTGCTGATTGCAGAAGATCATCTGACCCGCCAAAAGGAGAAATATGCCGACATTGTCTTTTGGGGTTTAGTATATTTGTGTTTCCTGCTCTGGAATAGTCTGAGCACCTGGTGGATCATGCACGCCACTATAACCGGGGCCATTCTTGTAGCCTCCCTGAATGCTGCATTTATGGCAACCGTCTGGTGGATTTTTCACCTGATGAAACGCCGGTTCCGGTTATTGGGCAACCTTTCACTGATCGTCTTTTGGATCAGCTTCGAATACCTGCACTATAACTGGGAAATCCAATGGCCATGGCTCACCCTGGGAAATGGTTTTGCAAACCAGGTCAATCTGGTTCAATGGTATGAATATACGGGAGTTTTAGGGGGTTCTTTGTGGATACTGACTACAAATCTTCTGTTTCTTCAGCTTTATAAAAAAATAACCGCCGCTCCATCCGGCAGACCGGAGGGAATCCTGATGCTCATCCTCATTGTTATACTGATTCCTTCCTTATTTTCTGTCTGTGACTACAACAGTTATGAAGAAAAAGGAAAGCCCTGCGAAATCATCATTCTTCAACCAAATATCGATCCTTATTCCGAAAAATTTGACGGAATGAGCAAATTGGCACAGGTAGATGTACTGACTCATCTGACTGATTCCCTTCTGACCAATTCAACCGATTATGTAATAGGACCTGAAACAGCGTTACCTCCTGTGTGGGAGACAAATGACATGCACAACCATCGTTACCTCGCTCCTTTTCGAGAGAGGACACGTTCCCATCCCCGCTTAAAATTTGTACTTGGAGCAACCACGCAGGTACGCTATCCTTCAGGAGAGAAAATGCCGGCTACGGTTCGCCTGAATACTATTGACAGTACCTGGTATGATGCTTACAACACGGCCTTGCAGATCGATTCCTCCGGGAATGTTCAGATCTATCATAAAAGTATTTTGGTAACCGGAGTTGAAAAGATGCCTTTCTCCAGGTATTTTTCATTCCTCGAAAAGTATATCGTCGATCTGGGAGGAATAACAGGAAGCCTGGGATCACAGGAAGAACCCTCTAATTTTACTTCAGGGGACAGCATTCAGACCGCACCCGTCATTTGCTATGAATCCGTATTTGGAGAATATATTACCGAATATATCCGAAAGGGAGCGGAACTTATTTTTATCATCACCAACGACGGCTGGTGGAAAAACACTCCTGGCTACAAGCAACACTTATCTTTTGCCCGGTTAAGGGCCATAGAAACACGACGTGACATTGCCCGATCGGCCAATACCGGAATTTCGGCATTCATTAATCAAAGGGGTGATATCCTTCAGCAAACAAAGTGGTGGACAAGAACCGCATTACATGGGACTATTCAAACCAACGACAGCTTAACTTTTTATGTGCGTTACGGAGACTATATCGGACGTATTTGCTCCTTCATCGCCGTGCTGTTGCTGCTATATTACCTTTCACAGATCTATATAAAACACCGCTGATTTGAAGCAGAAAAGAATCTTTTCCGGTCTCCTCCATGCCCTATGCCCTATGCCCCATGCCCCATGCTCTTTGCTCTATGCAAAAAAATCCGCATTAATTCGATTGCGCAAAATCCCTGAATTACAGGATTTGAGTGCCGGAACGATCAGACTTCCACCGGTAGCGGAGCTACTCATCCGGCTTTCGCCGGACTACAAGGCCTGTCTTAGCGTCCCTGAAGCTTTCTCGGTTCTGAAAAAACTGTTGAATTTGCCAACTGTGAATTAATGCGGAAATATCTTTGGTCAATGAACGCTTTCTTATTTCAAAGATACAGTCTTATCCCGTTTCCTCCAAGTAAAATAAGTATTTTTTATAACATCCAGTCAAGAACATACTGATTTACAAACACATATATACCACATATTAAAGAATGCGAAACATTCATTAAAACTTCCCGTAAAAAGGATGCGATTGCTTGCATTCTTACTTGTCATACAAGGTACAAAAACAAGAGCGATAATTACTGTTTGTATAATTTTACCCGCTGAACCCCGCATTACATATAGCTTTTATTACCGCTAGTGCTTTATTTTTTCAATACTTCAATCAATTTTCTATTGATATACAAAGTTTCTCTCCCAACTTTTTGAGATTCTAATACTCCAATATTTTCCAATTCTTTTAAATATCTTGAAGCTGCTTTTCTCTCCACTTTTAATTGATTAACAACAAATTCAATTTTTGAATAAGGTTGTTCAAATAGCAATTCCACTAATTCTTTTTTATAAATTTTGGGAGCATCAGTTTGAACTTTTTCGATTGTTTTGTCTAGTAATTTTCTTATTGTATTTATTTTTTCAATCGTCTGAATTGAAGTCGTTTCAACAGCTTTCAACATGAATAAAATCCATTCTTCCCATTCTCCAATTTTGTTTGTCTGATTCAATAATCTGTAATAATCTGGTTTATTTTCGATAATGTAGGAACTGAGATATAAAATTGGAATATCAATCAAGTCATTTAAAATCAGATATAAAATATTTAGTATTCTTCCTGCTCTTCCGTTTCCATCATAAAATGGGTGGATGCTCTCAAATTGATGATGAAGTACTGCAAGATTAATTAACGGGGAAATTTCATTTTTGTCTTGATTAAAATACTCGATAAAATTTGACATCAAATCCAATATTTCATTTTTATCTTGCGGTGGAGTATAAACAACTTCACCTGTTGTATCATTTTTTAAAACCGTGCCAGGCATATTTCTTATTCCTGCATTATTTCCGATTAACGCATGTTGAATTTCTATGATGTCATTTACTCGTAGAAATCCTTGTTTTTTAATTAAGTCAAATCCATGAAAAATTGCTTTTCGATAATTTACAACCTCTTTTGTTTCGGGCGATATATTTGATTTGTTAATTGTGAGAGCTTTATAAAGTTCGTCCTGAGTTGTAATAATGTTTTCGATTTCAGAACTTCCTTTTGCTTCTTGCAATACAATTGCGTTTACCAACATTGATTGGTTAGGAATTGTATTTGCTATTCCTTTTAATTCAGCTAAGGCAGCAGTTGCTTTATTGGTTTCTCTTAAAATTTTAAGTGTTTCAACTTTCTCCCGTTGAGGTGGAAGTTTGTCTAAAATCCGATATGGTGCATCTTGTCCCATGTTTTTTTAATTTGTACCAAAAATACACAAATTAGTACATATTTATATAGCATACAATCCCTTCGTACTCCACCTCTTCCAACCGAAACCCGATCTTCCTTTGGCTTTCATCAGATGCCTCCGGATCCTTTTGGTGAGCCAATCTTTCACATAGCCGAATACTTTGCTTGAGTTCCCTATCTTAAAATATTGAACCCAACCTCGTAATATCGGATTGATCGTAAGCTTCCCTTTTTTGTACCCATATTCTTAACGGAAAAGTGAGCCTTGTTTATTTATCGTCAGGAACAGGTTACTTCGAGGAATTGCCCCAACTGTAATTCGCTTTGTTTCCCATTTCAACCACCAGCTTACCTCCCTTAGCCAGATCGGCATGATCAAACCAATGGCTGTTCAGCTTTTCACCGTTCAAAGTGGCCGACTGAATGTATTTATTGTCGAACGAAGCATTAGGAGCTTCAATTTCGAAGACTTTGCCGTTTCCCAGATGAATCTTTACCTGCTTAAACACTGGACTGCCCATGCTGTACCCGGCCAGACCCGGTGTGACCGGGTAAAATCCCATCGAAGAGAACACCACGAACGACGACATTCCCCCGCCGTCTTCATCGCCCGGAACACCCATCAAATCATTGCGGAACCATTCATGCAGCAGCTTCCGGATCATTTTTTGTGTTTTCCAGGGTTGTCCTGCATAATTATATAAATACGGGATATGCAGTGAAGGTTCGTTCGCCATCGAGAATTGCCCGACATTCCCGGTATGGTCCGGCAACTGCGAATAAAACTCAAATTTTGATTTCCCAAGCGGTTGGACAAACATTGCATCGAGATTTTGCACAAATTTATCGTTACCGCCCATCAGCCGGATCAAATCGGGAATATTGTGTTGCACATCCCAGCGGTAAACCCATGCATTATTTTCATCATAAGCATTCCGGGCACCAAGTCCTCCTGAAAAAACGTAATCGAACGGCTCGATAAAATTCCCTTCGCTGTCTTTGGGATGAAAGAAGCCGGTCTTGGGATTGAACAGGTTCCGATAATTGAGCGATTGTTTCTCAAAGTACCTGGAGTCTTCTGTCTTCCCGATTTCCATAGCAATCTGCGACAGGCACCATTCATCGTACGATGTCCCCAGCGTTACGGCCACAGGCTGGCGCTTTTCAAAACCATGGACTTCCGGGAACGTTTCCTTTTCGCCTTCCTTCAATGCCGGAATATAGCCGTGATCCTTGTAAAACTGATCCAGTTGCCCGGCAGGCACTCCCGACCAGGGAGCCAGGGTTTTCTCTGTAATTGCCCCCTTGCATGCCAGATAGGCTTGTTCAATATCAAAATTGCGCAAGCCTTTTCTGTACGCATCCAGTACCGACGCCACCCCATGATTGGAGTTCATACGGCGGCTATCGCCTGTAATTTCCGGGAAAGTAGGCCACCAAAAGTGCTCCATTTGCCCGGCCATCAGCAGGAATGAGTTCAGGATATCTTCCTCTTTTTGAGGATCAAGCAGAATCCGCAACGGATGGTGCGCCCGGTATGTATCCCAGATCCAGTCGTCGGTATAAAACGAACGGCCGTTATCATCATGTATCTTCCCGTCGAAAGCGCTGAAATAGCGTCCGTCTTCGGAAACACAAACCGGGCGTTCATAACAGCGGTAAAACGAAGTATAGAAAACAGTCCGATCATCGTCCGTACCTCCGGCGATCTCGATTTTACCAAGTGTTTCATTCCAGATTCTTCGCCCGTCGGCCTGTAACTGTGCAACCGTTTTCCCGCCAACCTCCCGTTCCAGATTCTTTTTGGCCTGACCGGCGTCGATAAAGGAAATGCCGTATCGTAAGGTCATTGATTTGGTGCCCTTCAGAAAATTCAACACGACCGAAGCATCTCTTCCGGTAGCCGAAGTTCCGGTTTTGGAACCGTTGTTGTCCAGCACCGAAACGCCCGAAGGCTTTTGCTCCGGTTTCAGGTACAGGTATACCCGGGTGTTATTTTCAAGGAGCTGGAACCCGGAAAGGGCCTCTCCATCCCACTTCATCTCTCCATTGCGCGAGTTCAGAACCAGATTAACAGGAAGGTCCCGGGTAAAAGCCAACTCATAGATGGCGCCTTGATTCGATAAGCCGAAGTTTACCTGGGTTTGCTGTTCGTCCAGGTACACCGAGTAAGAATACGGGGTCAGTTTCTCCAAATCGTAACTATAGAAAATGATCGGCTTCAACCCGGCATCATCTCCCTGATAAGGGCTCAGATTGAACGCAGAACTACCCCGGTGGCTGGTAATTTCCAAGGGTAATCCCCGGAGACACACACCGGTATAATCACTCCGCTCCGGAGAAACACGAAGCATGCTGTTTGGCAGATGAATAGTCGGATAGGTCGGAACAAGCAAATGACTGATGTTGCCCATATACGGATTCACGTAATCGACCGGCTGCTTTGCTTCTTTATCTTGCGCAAAACATCCTGTCCACGCCAGGATAAATGAGATTAAAATAGCTTTACTGGTCTTCATATTTATGATTGCTTAAAAGTATCTTTCATTTATTATTGGAATCATTTATCAAAGATATGGTTTTGCCCGTTTTCGCCGACTCGCGCGCTGCTTCAAGAATTTTGACAACCATCAGATTATTTTCAAGCGAATACAGATCATAATTTTTCAGGGTGATTTTTCCTTTGAGTACGTCGGCAAAACAGGAAAACGGATCTTCGTACACAGCCACATCGTTTGCGGTAATTTTTTCGGTTGTTTCCATATCCATCGACCGATTCCTCCGGCGCATGTTCTGGCTGTCAATGGTAATAACGTATCCGACATCTCCGTATATTTCCATATCCTTCCGGTTGAACGGCCAGTTCCAGGAAGCCTGGATCAGGCATTGTGAATCCGGGTATTTTACAAGAATGGTGGCATCATCGTCTACTTTAGGATAAATATCGGGTTTAAACTGACGGGTAACTGCTGTGACCGACATGGGTTTTTCACCCTTTGTGAGCGCGGTCATCAGATTGGCACCATAACAACCAAAATCGGTAATAGCCCCGCCTCCGTTCAATACCGGATCGGTCAGCCATTCCAGAAAGAACTTGTCACATCCGATCTCCCTTGGCCCCTGGTGCCCGTCATGAATGACAACTTTCCGAAGCTTGCCGACGTAATTTTCATCAACCAGCTGAAAAGAACGTGCTGTTGTTGGATACCAGGAGGTTTCGTAGTCAGTCAGCAAATGGACCTTGTACTTTCGGGCCAGTTCGGCCATCCGGAGAGCATGTTCCACGCTCACCGCCAGCGGTTTTTCGACCATCACATGAATTCCCCTTGGAGCACAGGCCTCCACCACTTTCAAATGATCGTAAACGGAACCAAATGCAACAACAGCTTCCGGTCTTACCTCATCCAGCATTTTTTCAAGATCGGCATAAATAATACCGGAAGGTAACCTATATCTTTTGACGATTTGCTGAACCAGTTCCTGATTGGATTCGGCCACTCCGACCAGATCAAAGTCACCTTTGTCAGGACGCCCCAAAATAAAAGCAATATGACCATGCGACATCCCCGCGACTGCCAGCCGGATCGGCTTTGTCGCTGCAGTCTGCGATTGAACCCCTATTCCGGAAATGATCAAAAGCAACAATAAAAATATTTTTTTCTTCATTTCAAATTCTGTTTAAAAACAGCTTGCATACGTCGGTCAATCCATTCCGAAAACCAAAAGAAATCACAGCTTTGGTTATAACCGGACTAAAGTTATTAAAAATTCCGAAGATGAAACGAGCAAACAAGCCCGCCTGTTATGAATCATAACGTTAAAACTTCCCCCATTCATATCTGTCCATATTTTTCATTAAATATTTTGCGAAAGTAAAAAGTAGTTCTATATTTGCACCCACGTTCAGCGGGCCAGTACAGCCGGCATCAAGATTGAAAATATGTATTAATAAACCGGTAGTTGATTCGGTAAAATACCGGCGATTAACAGCCAAAAAAAAATTCAGACTTGGAACTCACGGAGAGATGGGTGAGTGGCTGAAACCAGCAGTTTGCTAAACTGCCGTACGGGTAACCGTACCGGGGGTTCGAATCCCCCTCTCTCCGCTCATTCGACCCCTTGCATGGGGTGCAAGGGGTCGAAGATTAGGATCCTGATATCCAATCGGGCAAATAATACTTCGGGATGTAGCGCAGTCCGGTTAGCGCACCTGCTTTGGGAGCAGGGGGTCCCAGGTTCGAATCCTGGTATCCCGACAAAAT
>JBDKTZ010000611.1:0-4521 GCA_039679975.1 Prolixibacteraceae bacterium | reverse complement strand
ACCCGCGGACCTTAATTCCTCCAGAACATAAGGAAGGATCAGCTTTTGAGGTGTCATCCGGGTGCGGTCATCGACCAGGATGACAACTGATGCACCTTTTGAAACAAGGTCCTTCAACCTTTTTGATCCCACCGGATTTTGCATCGCTCTTTGTATTTCTTCTCCTTCACCGGGAGGGAGTGGAAATTCATTCCGCACCAGGTTAAAACAAAGATTTTCTTCAGGAATATTCAATTCAATAATTCTTTTCCCATAATGTACCGTTATCATTCCATACCCTCCTCTTTCTGTTTATTAATCAGTTTGAGACTACAATTTTCCAATAATCTCATGAATTTTATTTTCATAAATTTTCTGCCAACATGGCGCCAGGATACAGTTCATAATCTCATACCCTCCTTCATGATAGGACCGGGCTGTCGGGGCATAATGAAGGTACCCGTTTGTATAGCCCGAGAAGACCGTATTCGCGTACGGAGATTCTGCCTTAATCTTTATTCCGACCTGAACAAATGCTTCTGCAGGAAGTGTCACAATCACAAAATCACCAATACGAACACCCATAATTTCAGCAGAAACAAACTTCCCTCCGTATTCATTTATTTCATCCTGTTTCTGTTTCAGCATTTCCTTATTCACCTGAATTTGCGCCAATTTTTCCATGACATGGATATTGCTTAGATATTTACCGATGTCTTTTTGGTTTTCCTCATCCATCTTTTTTAATCCGTTCAACCCTGTTTTTTCTTCCTGTAAATACCGATAAGCATAATACGACGGATAATCGGGAGAGATGTTGTACTGAATATACAGCGGGATAAATACCTTTAGATTTAAATTTGTGAACCGGAGTGAGTCAAGCAATTCCGCCTCTGCTTTCTCCAAACGTTTTAACCAATCAGGGATATCTGTGCGTAATGGCAGCTTTACTGTTTCAGAGATTAAAGAAAGATGATTGGTCGTCACGGCCGTTATTTTCCTGGTTGCTTTTAGCGTGCTCAGCGCCAGCATTTGACCAAACGGCTCGCTATCTCTCGGGTTATTCGTATCCTTATATAAAACCTCCGTTATATCACCTGCAGCACCTTGCAAAAAAAACGCCATAGCTCCATGCCCCAGCTGTTCCTCAATAATACCGGAAGCAAAACCAGGAAATTCGGCCGTTACACCTTTATCCGGAACACCGGTGTACGGGTGACAGGCATAATTATAGACCAAAGCTTTGGGAGTTCCGTCTAACCGGTCAATTCTTAATATCCCAATTTCCGGATCAAATTCACCTACTTGTGCAATTTCATCGTCCGGCATGTTCGGATTGGCATGGCGGATTGTAAACACCTCTCCGCTTTTTAGCTTTATCCGGCGATTCATGGCGAACCTGTTTTCAAACCCTTTTCCTGCACCTGCCTTTACCGGTTCCATATTCATCAAGGCTTTTTTAACTGCCATGATTGTCCTGCCTTCCACATCTTCAGCAATTTTTTTACCACCGTTTAAAAATCCGTCAAGATGATTATGAGACGCATTCACCAAAACATGATCGATTTTCAATTCATTTTTAACCCGTTTGCGGACATTCATTAAAAACTCATCCGGGATATCTCCAATCGTCCCAATGGCAACAACATCGAGTGTAATCAGTGCAATCCTTATTTTTTGGCTTTCAATAACGAGTGCTTTCACATATAATGAATCATGTACTTCACCGGAATCGGCTGTGATATTCTTTTTTCCTGTGCCGGCCATAAGAGACTGGGCGGCGGCCGGCTGGCTGAAACAGACCGCTGTCAGAAACAACAAAAATGCACTTCTTAGTAAAATGGAACTAAACCTCAAATGACACCTTGACTTTCGCATAATAATTGTTTTTAGGTACCTTCCGGCACGCTTACATCGGCCTCTTTCGCCAGTGATAAAAGCATCTTTCTGCTTTGATAAGCTGCCGCATCGGGATCGGAGGTATAATCAAATCCTAACTCAACTGTGAGAAAACCGTCATATCCGGTTTTAGAAAGAGCACGTAAAAAGGGAGCAAAGCAAATAGTCCCTTCTCCGGGAATCTTGTGCTGATCGGCCAGTGTATTGTTGTCATCCAGATGGACATGCATGGGAATACCTTTGTTCTTTAGCAGATAAACGCTGTCGGCCGCCGATTCCTTGTTGACGTGGCAATGCCCGGTATCCAGGACGATACCCATATTCCGGTACCCGCTGCTTTCAATCAGCCGGACGCCTTCTTCTACGGTCATGATGAGGTCGCTCTCGAGCATATGGGCAGGCTCGAGCAACAGCAGCACATCCTTCTGTAACGCATAAGTAGCAAGCTGATCCAGGCTTGCCTTGAGTTGTTCCATCCCTTTACCGTAGCCCTGCCCGTGGAGAGTTCGTCCGGGGCAGAGGCTGACTTTCCGGCAACCCAGCGCAAGAGATGTGTCAATTGACCGTTTGATGTAGTCGATGCTGTCAGTGTGTATACTGCTTACCGGACTGCAAAGGCTGGTCGGATAACCGAATTGTGCAGGAATGAAGCCTGATATAACCAGACCGGTGTGTTCCAGGGCATCCCTAACCGAAGCCAATGCCCCGCTGTCCATATCCCTGTAATAAGCATGCGGGCGGCCACCCCAGATCTCTATTGCCGGATAGCCGAGCCCGGCTACCCGTTCAATGGCTTCTTCCAGGGTGTAGTTGCAATATAACTTTGTAGAAACACTAAGCTTCATCACATTATTCCGAAATAAGTTTTTCCAGCATGGCCCTCATCTTAACAGCTTCCTCCATGATATCGGGAATCGCGCTGATGTCGATAACCACATAGCCGTCATAACCGGTTTTCCTGAGCGTATCGATGATCAGTTTGAAATCGACATCCCCTTTGCCGGGCTGGTAGTGGTAAGGTCTTGTTCCGTCATTATCGGAAAGGTGCACCAGTTTGAGGTATTTACCGAGCTTGTAAATGCCAAGGTCAAGGTATTCGCTGATGGCATGGGCATGGGCTACATCATAAACCATCCCGATATTTTCAACACCGCATTCGTTAAAGATACTGACAATGCCGTCGACCGATGAAATAAAGTCGCCGGCCCGCATTTCCATGGCAAACTGAAGACCGTGAGCGGATGCAATTCCTGAGGCTTTTCTGAGCTGGTCAACGACAATCTTCCGCAGATCTGCCCACTTGAAACCCTCGGGCACGTCCACGGCTACTGCCGGACCACCGGTGTAAATGGAGTCCCTTTCCTTGGGAACCATTTCGGGGGGCAGGTAGAAGCAGTTGGTACTCATTTTCGCACCGATCGCGGCAGTCATTCTGCAGATATTGTCCAGGTCGGCCAGCGTTTGTTCTCTTTTTACCTGATCAAGCGAAAACAGATCGTAGGTGACGGCCATAATGCTCGCCACTTCCAGTTTAAGCTCTTTTGACAGGTCAATGATCTCCTGCCATCTGTCTTCATAGTCCCGGCAGTCGCCTGCCGTGATTTCCATTTCCATGGTGGTAAAACCGGCGGCAACGATTTCCCGCATCACTTTCAGAACGTTTTCTGCTCTCGGCGGCAAGCCGTACAAGGTGATGGGTATTGTAAACCCGCATGCTACTTTCATCATAACTCCCTGAAATAATGTTTTATCTTAATTTTTAATTTTTTGAATATTTCAATGCCCATGTGGTTCAAACTGCTTCCGGCGATACTCCCGGGATCTTTTAAAATAATCGTCAAGCAATTCAATATCAAATTCTTTTACCATATCCAGGGCACTGATTTTTTCGTGTTGACTGGTGATCAATACCGAGCCAAGATGGCCGGGCTCACTAACAACCACGGAGTTTCCGTATTTTGATCTCAAACTCCTTATTTTAGACCAGTTATAGTCCAGATGCGCAATTTCGGTATCCAGGTTAATTGTAGTAATCGCAAAATTGAAGTAATTTGTGCTCGTTGCAATGATCTCGCCTTGAGGATTACGGATTTCTGAAGGTAATTCTCCATCCCCTATGGCGCCGACAAAGAAGGAACGGCAGGTATAAGCCCAGTTCGCCTGCATCTGCCCCCCATGATACATGGATGAGAATAAAATGATATCAGGTCTTTTTTGCGCATAGGCATCGCGTAATTCCACAAAATTGAGATCAAAACAGATCGCGCACGCCACAGTTCCAAAATCACATTGAAAAACAGGTGTCTCATTCCCGGGCACTACCCCTGAATCAATTTCCCCGACCATTGGAAAGTTTTTATCATAAATCCCGGCTATTTCCCCTTTCCGGTCAATGATTACACTCGAATTCCTTCTGGTTCCGTCTTCAAGTAACCGATTTGTACCATACACAATGTAACAGTTATTGTTCCTGGCAATTGACGCAAAAAAGTCCAGGATCTGGTTTTTCCTGACACGCAGATAAGCTAATTTTTCTTCCATCGTTAAACCTCCGGGTTGATCAGAACCTTCCGGCAAAACAATCAGATCAGGCTTATTTGGAAGTACCTGACTGAGTTGCTTCTCCCAGTAACTGATCACCTG
>JBDKTZ010000320.1:0-2190 GCA_039679975.1 Prolixibacteraceae bacterium | reverse complement strand
TTGTGCGCAGGACTTTTTTTATTGCGGGCGCTTCTTTAATTCATGCTTGCCGGCAAAGCGTTTCAATTTCTATGATCAATTCGTTGGTTTTTTCGAGTGCAGGCAATACAATGTCCTCTTTGAAAATTATAAAATCAGTATAATCTCCCGCCTGTCTCCAATCAAATAAGTCAGCGTATAATTTGCCTAATTCCTTGTTGATTTTATTGGTCAGGACAAATTCTTTTAAAAACAATGTCTTTACTCCGTTGTGCGTCTTTGCTTCTATCCCGTGCTTAATTAATAATGCATTAACAGCATAAAAGCATGCATAATAAAGTCGATTTATACAAGAGTTCAACTTTTATTTTGTGCCAGGATCAAAGAGTCCGAGTAGGTTTCTTTAGATCTCAGCAACCTGTAGTTGATATAAGCATCTATTTTATCCATTATGTCAACAGAACACCTTCCTTTTTAATATTCCTGTAATAGGGGGTGACAAAATATTTACTTTCCCAATTCTTCTTTGAATGAACAAAAATCGAGATGGGCTGCCCGATCTCCAGTTCTAAATCAAACAGGTGATGCCGAAATTCCTGTTCAGTTTTTAATGAAACATCTTCTCTGTCCAATAACACAAGAATATCCCAGTCAGAATCAGCATGTGAATCACCTCTCGCATGCGATCCGTAAAGAATAACTTCGGCAGAAAGATCCTTTTGTTTAATCCGGTCATGAATCTTCTTACTGATATTTTTCTCTGTTTCCGTCATCATTGTTATTTGTATTCATATGTTTTTCCAGGTCAAATTAACTGTATATAATTTGCGTACTACGCTTCATCAAGTTCTAAAGAACATCGACGTATTGAACTCGCATATATAACATTAACTCGGGCGGATGCCACGGCTTCCATGCTCGTTTCATACAAATATAATCAAAGATAGAAACATTCAGATGTCGTGGTTTCATGGGAGTAGCCTGTTTATTGGAATGTTGATCTTTATTTTCTCCGATTATTGACTTTGACAAAAACCAAAACCGGGTTGTCAGTCTCTTTTACCGCGAGGCCGGAGGAATTCATATGATTGTTTCCGGCAACCCTATAAGCGTCCACTGACCCAACTAAATAGTTTTCATCAATTTTAGCTAAAATTCTGAAATTCAGTCCTGCGTCAATGTCATTTTCAATATGCTCTTCATGATTGCGATCATCCAGATTGTAAAATAATTTTTCCCTCTTATCAAAGACGGCGTGGTGAGTGATATTATTACCATAACACATGCACTTGTACGAAATGAAGACATAACCTGGAATTTCAGTGATATTGTTAATTCGCATGTTGTGGTTTGATGAAGCCGCCTGTTCAAATGTTTTTTCTATATCCATACGATGTACGCCTTGGTTTATGCGTGAATACGCCCTGGCCTGCAGCGATACCGGATCGATAAAATACAGTGAGTCATTAAATGCTTCCTTGAACGTAAAAGAATGTTGACACGAAAAGTTAGTCAGCACAAAATGATTCGATACATACGCTTTCTTGTCTGACCGATCTCTTATTTTTGGAGTCATGATTGAGCCGATACTATCGCCTTGATAATTAGTTATTAACCAATTGTAATTATTGTCTTTCAATTTGAATTGAGAATCGGGAATATAGTATGCAATACCTGCGTTTTTAAGCAATAAGATCCGGGAGGCTTGCCGGGGGATTTTTATATACCTTTCGAACTCCCCGGCATGTTTGTAAACTGCTAACCGCCGGTCATAATCGAGGATAAAGACATTGCTGTCATTGATTGCATAGTGAATCAGGGAGTAGTATTCATTAGGGCCTTTGCCTTTTTTGCCGGCTTTGTTCAGAAATCTGCCTGATTCGGTAAAAACGAAAATCTCATCTTTGTCAGAACGAATAAACAACTTGTCTCCTTTCTTCTTAACATCTTCTATTTTTGACAGGAGACAATCGGACGTTGTTTCAAGGGCGATGTATGTGACCGTATCGGCAAAGGCGCTGAGTTTTAGCTCCCTTTTCGTTTGCAGATTATCCGGTATTTTGATTTCAAAATCAGCTAAATTCTCCGGAGTAGCTTTTTTTTGTTCCTTTAGGTTGCATCCGGCAACGAGGACTGTAAAGATGCACAAAACGATTTTCATCATAAGTTGAGTAAAATTATTTCGGGAGATAAGACAAAGTTTATACCACA
>JBDKTZ010000384.1:0-3216 GCA_039679975.1 Prolixibacteraceae bacterium | reverse complement strand
GCAAATTTGAGTATGATCCGCTTGTTCCTGAATGTTTCGGGAAGAATAAAATCTTTATAATACCACCATTCTTTAAGTGGCAGGTCATATGTCTTTTGCGAATTTCTCCCGATAAAAATGTCAGGTAGTTTCCCGGCCCTCATTAAATCACAATAAATATCTCCGGGAACTTTTGCTGAGATAGCCTGTGTTGTCGGATAATTATTTGAGTAATACCCGTTTTTTTCGCCTATGCCTGAAATAGCTGAAGTAACAAGCCAATCTTCTCCATTTAAATCATAAGTCAATCGCTTTTCGTGTTTACAGGAAACTGAAAATAAGACTGCTAACAAATACAACAAAGCAGATGCAAATGAACGTTCCATGAATCTATCCCTTCTAAATCATCAATTAATGTTTTTATAATCGTCAAACCGGTATCACTGAATTGGAGTTTTCCAGGGTAAATTATACGCCCGTGAGAAAAAAACTTTATGATTCATTTTACCTGTTCCTTAAATGTCAACCAGTTTTTAAATAGGATCGCCGGCAGATTTCGAGTCCATAAGCAGGGAGTAATTTGGAATGGCTAACAATTACTTACTCCCTGCTTAAAAAAATTTACAGACTATCTATAATAAAGGATCAAAAGTTCCTCCATCCCACCCTAAGGTTTGTTCCAAATCCGGATTTTGGTCAATATGTGTTTTAGGAATGCCATAAAAATAATATTCATCCTTCACATCAAACTCAATGGTCTCGGTTTCTACTTTCGTAATGTTAAACCTGTCGAGATAATTATCAACATTATCCATACCGGTAGGGGCCGTTTCTCCCTCCTTCAAAGTGATGATCAGCCCATGCCTATGTTTTAGCGAGTTTAACCTCACATCCAGTTGACGTAATCTTCTTAACTGGTCCCAGCGTTTACCTTCAAAAGCAAATTCAAGATAATTTTCATTCATAAAAGCAGTGCGTATTTCAGCCTGTGTAGATGCCGTGATGCCATATTTACCGTCACTTCCGGGTTTTATTCCCGCTCTTTTTCTGATATCGAACAAAACCTGAAGGGCTTCATCACTCTTTCCTATCTCATTGGCTGTTTCTCCATACATCATCAGAACTTCAGCAAATCTTATCTCCGGCCAGTCTGTTGATGTTAATTCTACTGCGGAAATATCAATTGTTTTGTCCAATCCTTTCACCCTGTAAAAACTGGTCAACGTTGGAAGCGGTCCATCCATAGCGCCTCCATCCGGTCTTCGATAAGTCCAAAGCCTGGTGTTTGCATCAAACATGTCTTTCAGATACGGATTAGCTCCATTATAAGCAATTGTGGCGTAAAACCTTTCGTCCCGATGTCTGTAAATGGTATCGAAGCTCATTGTACTGGGATTCCACGGGGTTCCGTCTATAAGGGGAAAGGCTTCGACCAATTCAAGCGATGGCTGATCTTGCCCTGTTGCCCCATTCGAATACACCAACGGACGTACCCCTCCGGAGAAATAGGTACTTCCCGGATTATTGTAACGCCTTACCATGATCACCTCCTTGTTGAGCTCATCATCCCAAATACCACTGAAGCTTTCATAAAGACCTTTCCCTTGGCTTTCACAATATTCCTTAGCTTCTTTAGCAGCGTTATACGCATTTTGCCAGCGGGAAGCGATATTTTCCGGATTAAATTGAGGGCTTGCATAAAACAAAAGTACCTTTGATTTAAACGCTTTGGCCGCACATTTATCTATTCTTCCTGTATTTGCATTATTCCAGGAAGAAGGAAGTTTTGCAATAGCATTATCCAAGTCCTCAATGATTTGCGTAATGCACTCCGATGTTTTGTTCCGTTTTACTTTTAACGCTTCCTTATCGGCGGGATCTTGAACGTTCAGTACCAGGGGAACCCCTCCATACGCTTTTACCATGTCAAAATAGGTCCAGGCTCTCCAGAACAAGCCCTGCCCGATTATAGGATCCTTTTGTTCATCGGTGAGCGATCCGGAATTAATATTCTCCAATAAAAAATTAATTGTCCTGATTGTTCCATATGGCCAATTATTATAAGAATCAATTGTTGCGGTACCATAGGCAAATGCACTTATTCCGCTTACTGCTTCGTCGGTGTAATTGCCGGTTCCTAATGGCATTCCCGGCATAAATGCACCGTAGATTCCATTCAGATAGGCATTAGCCATTGATTCGTTGCTCCATACATCGTCGGGATTGATCGCTGAAAGATTTTCCTTATCCAGAACATCCTCACAGCTTGTAAATAATAAACCTGCGCATGTAATTATTGTAATAAATAAAAATATTTTTTTCATAACCATTTCGTTTATGTTTACACATGTCATAATGTAATACTTAACCCTAAGTTCCACGTTTTCATGTTTGGATAACTTGCAAGAGAACTGATTTCGGGATCATACCAACCGAAAGAGGAGAGATAAAAAAGATTGGTTCCATTAATGTAGATCCGGGTTTGTTGTATTTTAATTTTTTCAAGCCATTTTTGGGGCAAGTTATATCCTAACGAAAGATTCTTAAGACGTATATATCCTCCATTTTCATACCAGAAAGTAGAAGGGGTACTACTTGATGGTTCTCCCGGAGCTTGCATTGCCGGGTATTTCCCATCAACATTATCAGGAGTCCAATGATCATTCCAAAAAGCATAAACACGGGCATCAAGGGGAAATCCTCTACTCCAGTTATCATTGTAAAGCTTCTGGTATCCAAATGTTGATTGAAAAAATGTGTTAAGAGTAAATCCCTTCCATGCCACGTTAAGGTTAAGCCCGACAGAATAGGGAGCAGTTCCCTGACTATAATTTGAGATAATTCTACGGTCATAGCCATCGATTTTACCATCTGGCTGTCCACCAATGCCGGAAATATCTTCATAATTCAAATGCCCCAGTGCAGGTTTCGCTCCAAATATAGTATATCCATCAGGCAATTGATCAAGTTCTGCCTGGGTCCGGATAATCCCGGTTGATATGTAGGTTGCCGTATAACCAAGCGTTTTCCCATTGGGATTATCCACGTCAAGAGCCCCCTCTGCAACATCAGCTAGCTTAACCTTAGTTGTCGCATAGGAAAAATTACCCTGTACTTCATACGATAATTCACCTATGTTATTGTGATAGTTTAATTCAATTTCAAACCCGTAGGAATTCATCTTTCCATAATTTTCACTAGGCATTGAACCTCCGAACGTCGTCGGTAAGCTAAGCA
>JBDKTZ010000431.1:0-10490 GCA_039679975.1 Prolixibacteraceae bacterium | reverse complement strand
GTTCGTCCAGAACTTTATGGATGTCGTCAGGAAGTTCAACAGTCCAGCCTTCTGCAATTTGCAAAACAGGGCCAAGCCCTTTCACCAGGTTCACGCGCGACATGGTTACAGGCATTTGTCCGGCAGTCCGGAAGTTTGATGAATAGCCCCCTCCCCTGAAATATCCTAAACTGGCCGGACACCATCGTGTATTTTCCAGACAATTCTGAACATCTGCTTCTGTCACTTCCCAGAATGGTTTCATGACGGGTTTACCTTCAGCATCTTTTTGCCGGGCCGTCGCATCGAGCGTGGTAGCTCCAGAATTGATCAAATGGATAATCCCGTCTTTCGCCAGGCCCGTCAGTTCCTTGCCCGTCACCCTTTTCACTGATTCCGGGCTCCAGTACGTGCGAACATCGGAGAAGATCTGTGCAGTATTGGTCAGAAGGTGACCAAACAGCATCGCTGTCCCGTTCAGGCTGTCGTTTTCTGTCGCGAACACAAACGCCTCGCGAATTCCATTCCAGTCAAATGAAGAGTTGAGGACACTCTCGGTGAAGTCGGCATTCGGATAATAATCAGTCCACTGGCGCTGTCCCTGGAAACCTGCGACAATCGCGTTGTGTCCTTTCGACTCTTCTCCAAAACCCAGTTCGGCAAGCTTTGGATTACCGATCATCAGGTCACGGCAAATCAATGTCATTTTAACCACTGTTTCCCATTCCCAGTCCTTTCTCTCCCGGTCCGACTGTTTTTCGGGAGCATTACGGTCAGTCCCTTCGATACAATTGGCTTTTACCCAGGTAAGAGCTTTTTCATATTCTTCAGGATCGTAGATCCCCAGATCAATCCTCCGTTTCACTTCTACAGAGTCGACGAATTCGTTGCGCATGCCTAAGTATTCCTGAAAGAAATCAGTGTTTACAGTCGATCCTGCAATTCCCATCGAGGTATAGCCAATTGAAAGATAAGATTTGCCTTTAAGCAAAGCAGATGCTATTGCTGCTTTGGTAAAACGGAGAATCTTCTCCTTCACGTCATCGGGAATGGTTGTGTCATTCATATCCTGCACGTGACGTC
The DNA here is from genome assembly GCA_039679975.1 of Prolixibacteraceae bacterium. Lineage (GTDB taxonomy): Bacteria > Bacteroidota > Bacteroidia > Bacteroidales > Prolixibacteraceae > JBCFBK01. Next base: position 9,428 of record JBDKTZ010000431.1, on the reverse strand, counting down.
CGTAAATCCCGAATGCAGGCAGCCCTTTTTGCGCGTATCCGGCCAGCGCAGCAGCCAAATAAACTGCCCCCGGGCGCTCGGTCCCGTTAAAACCCCACACCGCTTTTGGAAGCAACGGGTCACTGTCCATGACTTCCGAACCGTAACACCAGCAGGGAGTCACGGTCAACGATACCCCTACACCCTCACGCGCGAACAAATCAGCGCATCTGGCAGCATCAGCAACACCTCCGATCGTGGATTGTGCAATAACACATTCCACTTTTTCTCCTGAAGGAAACCGGAGGTTTTCTTCAATAAGACTGGCTGCAGCTTTTGCCATATTCATGGTTTGCGTTTCCAAAGATTCGCGGATACCGCGTTCGCGGCCATCAATGACAGGACGAATACCTACTTTAGGAAGACGTCCGATGAGTCGATCATTCATAAGTTTCTTTTTATAATTACTAATAATGGTTTATTGTGCTGTACTGTGCTGCTAAATTAAAAAGAATTCTTTTACTTTCATTTATGTTGGTGAAAATGTTTTAAAAAACTAGATTTGTGTGCTACCAATACGTCTTTGTTATGCAAATTCCGAAACTCAAACTTCACTGGCAGATACTGATTGCGCTTGTACTTGCAGTTCTCTTTGGGTATTTTATGCCGGAACAGGTAAAATATGTGAGTTGGCTTGGTGATCTCTTTTTAAGGGCCTTGAATATGATTACCATTCCATTGATCTTTACTTCAATGATCAGCGGGATTACCGGCATGGGAAACGGAAAAAGCCTTGGACGATTGGGATTAAAGACCATATCCTATTATATCGTGACCTCCCTTGCTGCGATACTGACCGGTTTGGTTCTGGTCAATCTGATCCGTCCCGGAGTTGGTGTGGATTTGGGGTTTGCGTCAAAAGTTGAAGGAATAACTGCAGGAAATCAGGCCATATCTGATCTTTTTCTAAATATGGTTCCGGCCAATCTTATCCGGGCAATGGCTGAAGGTGAGATAATCGGTGTGATTATTTTTGCTGTTCTCTTTGGCTATTTTATAAGTCAGGCGAAGCCGGAATACACGAAGAGCCTGACCATCTTTTTTGATGCTTGTTTTGAAGTCATGATGAAAGTAACTCTCTTTATCATCCGTTTTACTCCGCTGGGTATTTTCGGATTGGTTTCGAGAGAGATATCGGTTCATGCAGATCAGCTGGTTGCAATTGCCGGAAGTTTGGCCATTTATGTACTGACGGTTTTTGCCGGTTTAGTCATTCATATGTTTATTACATTACCGCTGATGGTGAGATGGCTTGGTAAAGCGAAATCATACAAGCATCTGAAAAACATGACTACTCCCCTTTTGACGGCATTTTCAACCGCTTCGTCAAGTGCAACACTGCCCCTCACCATGGACGCCGTTGAAAATAAAAGTGGCGTTTCCAATAGGATTTCAAGTTTTACGTTGCCGCTCGGTGCGACCATAAACATGAACGGAACTGCGTTATACGAATGCGTAGTGGTCATATTTATCGCGCAGGTTTACGGGATCGACCTAAGCCTGAGCGATCAGTTTTTAATTGTCGTGACTGCCCTTCTTACCTCGATAGGAGCTGCAGGCATTCCAATGGCAAGCCTGGTGATGATCACAGTTATTCTCACGGCAGTTAAACTTCCGCTGGAAGGTATCGGCTTAATTCTTGCTGTGGACCGGATCCTGGACATGTGCAGAACGACTGTCAATGTATGGGGAGATACGTGCGCGGCTGTTATTATTGCAAAAAGTGAAGGAGAAAAAATAAATGTTTAAATTCAGGTTACACATTACAGGTCGCCCTGAGAGCGAATCTCAGATTTGGAAAAAACCTGGAATATGAACCTGAAGCATCAATTACAGAACTTCTCTGGCGTAATACTCGTTCAGAGAAATGATTTCTTTCGAGCTGCAAACCGGGCAGGCCTTTTCTGCATTTTCAAATAGATTAAATCTGGACTGGCAGGTATTACAATAAAACCAGTTTTCATCAAACTGAAAATTTCCGCCTTTGATAATCAGATCCTTACCTTCCACCATTGACCTGGCTACCTTGTTTCTCGCCGATTCATAGATCCGGGTAAGTGTAGGACGGGAAACATTCATGCATACAGCTGCCTCTTCCTGTGTTAGATTATCATAATCCAACAACTTAATCGATTCATACTCCTCAAAAAAAAGCATAATTTGCTCCGATCTGTTTCTGGGTCCGTAAACGGACAATCCTTTAATTGCAGGTGGCGCTAATAAGCGCCTGTCTCTCTTTTTTCTTGGCATTTATATCTGATTAATTTTATTTAACAAATAATGGTCTGCGAGTACCAGGGCGGCCATGGCTTCTACAATAGGCACAGCCCTCGGAAGCACACAAGGATCATGTCGCCCTGTCGGAAGAATAGTGGTTTCATTTTCATCAGTATTTACAGTTTTCTGTTCTTTCAGCAAGGTTGCAATGGGTTTGAATGCCACGTTGAAGTAGATATCTTCACCATTGCTAATCCCTCCCTGTATACCTCCTGAATGATTGGTCTGCGTACGGATACCCGAAGCAGTACTTACAAACACATCGTTATGTTCCGATCCCGGCAGCTTTGTTCCCTCAAATCCGGAGCCATATTCAAATCCCTTTACTGCATTTATTCCCAACATGGCATGTCCAAGATCAGCATGCAGTTTATTAAAAACCGGTTCCCCCAGGCCCGGAGCTACTCCTTTGATCACACACTGAATGATGCCGCCAACCGTATCATGGTTGCGTCCGGCTTCTTCAATACGTGCAATCATCTTTTCTGCAGTCTCCATATCAGGACATCTGACTATATTCGTTTCAACCAGGTTTAAATCGAGGTCCTGGTATTTTTTTTTCAATTCCACATCGCCAACCCGGTACACAAAAGCCTGAATATGAATTCTCTGTTTTTGCAGCAGTAATTTTGCCACAGCTCCGGCAACCACACGGGCAATAGTCTCCCGGGCTGAAGAGCGTCCTCCTCCCCTGTGATCCCTGCTCCCGTACTTTTTCATATAGGTATAATCGGCATGCGAAGGCCGGAAAACATTCTTCAGACTGTCATAATCGTGTGAATGCTGGTCCTTATTCCTTACGATAAAGCCAATGGGCGTACCCTGCGTTCTGCCCTCAAAAACACCTGAAAAAAATTCCACCTGGTCAGATTCATTCCGCTGGGTGGTAATTCTGGATTGTCCGGGCTTTCTCCGGTTCAACTCGTTTTGTATGAAATCAGCATCAATTTCAAGTCCCGACGGGCAACCGTCAATAATTCCTCCTATCCCTGCACCATGGGATTCTCCAAATGAAGTTAACCGGAATACCTGACCAAAAGTGTTCATTTTACCTGTTTATAAAGTATTGCCTGCAAAAGCGGCATGCAGGCAAATCTGATATATCATTTTTAATGACTGCACCCGCATCCGGAACCGGCATGAGCATGGCTATGACTTTCACAACCACATGCTTCGTTTTCGCATCCGCATGCTTCACCTTCATGTTCACCATCTTTACAACTACAACCTCCGCCGCATCCGCAACCACCCATGGAAGCAGCAATTTCTTCCTCGGTGGCATCCCGAACCTCGAGGATCTCGCCTTTGAAGAACAGATCTTCACCCGCAAGCGGATGATTAAAATCCATTTTTACCGAGTCATTTGTAATTTCAAGTACAAGCCCATTCATTCGCTGACCGCTTGTACTCATCATGGGAACAGTATTGCCTACTTTTATAATATCCTCATCAAAACTTCCGTCAATGATGAAAATATGTTTTGGAAGATCGACGATCGCATTTTCATCCAGTTCCCCGTATGCTTCACTGCAATTTAAGTTAATTTCAAATGATTTACCTTGTTCGAGGCCTTCCAGTAACGACTCGAACTTTGGAAGCATCATGCCCGTCCCGTAAATAAAGGTCAATGGTTTCTCTGCAGTAGCCTGCTCAATCAGTTCTCCATCTGTCCCTTCGATCCTCAAATCATAGGTTAACGAAACCATTTTGTTTTTTGTGATTGCCATAGCAAATTATTTAAATTAAATTTTAATAGTTCTGTCACAAAGAAATAAAAATCATTTTATAATATAAACAACCTGTAATTATTTATGGATAACACTATATTTCATTATTAGTTTAGTTTGGGCATCAAACTTTCAAAATATATGTCGTTATCTTCCTCTCTTTCATTAAAACATTTGGTCACTGTTTTGGTTAAAAGATTTACGTTAAAAATTTATATTGAAAATACATTTTTTCAAATACCTCATTTTCAGCAGTCAATGGTTTAAGAAAACTCAAAGGTTCAGCCCCCGGAGAGTAAAAGGAAAGTACTGCCGCTACTGATTATCATACCAGCTCCGTCTTTTATCGATTTTCAGGTCCTTGAGCATGGATGAAGAAGCATTAAGTGTAAAACTGTAACTTTTCCGGTCACCAAAGGGAACAAAATTAAAACTCATGTTGAAACAATGTAAGTTCCGGGACACGTTAAAGGTAGTAAACGAAAATTTTCTTGCTTCGATATCGAAATTGGTAGTAAGTCTCATATTCCATTTCTCCGTCAGGCTTAAACTCCCGCTGAAATTAAGGCTTTGGCTGATATCGGCTTTCTTAAACGGACTGGGTCGGCTGTAACTCAGGCTATAATTAAAATTAAAGTCCCAGGGAATGCTAAAATCATAATATTCAGGCACAGGAAAAGGACTAAACGGAAGAGGCTCCGGCACACTCGCCTGAGTCGTGTTCTCACCTTCCGTACCTTCTGCGGGTGTTCCCCCGGAATTTTTTTCCTTCGATTTGAATGACATTCCAAACGACAAATTAGCGTTCGTTAAACGGCCAAGCTTGGCTAATCCGTTTTTATGATTCCAGGTATATTCATCGTATGCTCTGCCGCTTGAATCGGCCATGTAAGGATTCAATGTTCCTCCGAAGTTGACTGAAACGCCCTTAATGGTCGTTCGTCCCCGAATTGAAATATTACTTAAATTCATTGAATCCGCTACTAAATTGTAGGAACCGCTGAAGCTGAGGTTATCAATAATCTTCACTTTTTTATACTTCTCCGCATTTTCGCTGGTATCATTTTTAGCCAGTACCTTAGCTTCCACATTATTGGCTAAACTAAATGTAATTGCACCGCTCTCTCCGCGCCCCGAAGAGCCAAATACTCCGTTCTCAAAACGGTTGTAAAAAATCTCCTTCCCTTCTTTGTCAATATAACTGTCCCAGAATCCATATTTCGGATCTCCAAAATCGGGTCTGTAGCTAAAACTGATCGATGGCGTCACTTTATGCCGGATCGCCCTTAACCGGGAATCCGGATTTTTCATCTGATACATCCCGTATATATTGGTTGAGCCACTCAGACTATAGGAATATTCATAATTTCGTTTAAAACCATAGACTGTATCCGTGATAAGAGTTTCAGTTCTTTCAATCTGATTAAAATAATAACGCTTCTCAATGGCGTTGGTATACCAGCGTTCGGAGTAACTCACACTGGGGCTCATATTGATATATTTCAACAGATTAAAACTTGGGAGGGTGATCGGTATGGAATGCTTCCAACCGTTGCTCCAATCCTTTATAAGAGATTGATTCAGAATTTCATCTTCTTTTGCGGTAATTGAATTTCTGATATTTCCGGTATAACTAAATCCGATTTTCTCATAAAACTTCAGCTTTCCTGATCTGTTCCTGGACCTGAAAGGGTAAATCTTGGACATGTTAAACGTCATTTCCGGAAAACTCAGTGTCATAGTCGAGTCAGTAGAATTTTGTGAATGTCTGAAGTTCACAGACATATTAAAAGGAGAATTCTCCCATTTTTTTGTGTATGAAATGCTCGACGATTTCGTTGTACTCAGATAATTTTGAACGTCATTCGAGTTTTCCTTGTCATAGCTGCTTGTCGACAGGTTAACGTTGGCCGAAAAGCTCTGAAAAGGGTTGGCCTTACTGTCTTGAGTATGAGACCACCTGATACTGAAGCCTTTTGTTTTATAGGAGGTTGGAAGATCCTTCTCTCCATATTGATTTAAATTATAAGAAAAGCTAAAATTTCCTGAAAACTTATAGCGCTTTTTATAATTTGAACTGATATAGGTGGCCCAGGAACCTTTCGAATAAATATCTCCTTTCAGTGTCAGGTCATAATAAGGGCTTGCCGCAATATAATACCCGCCTTCCCTTAAAAAGAATCCTCTGTTTTGTTCTTCTCCGTATGAAGGAATAATAATACCGGACGAATAGCTGGGAGAATTAGGGAAAAATCCAAACGGCAGAATAGGAAAATAAAGGGGGAAATCTTCCAGAACCATGTAGGCCGGTCCGGTGATTATCTTTTTATTGGATATGACCTTTGCTTTGGTCATATTCAGGTAAAAATGAGGGTGGTCAGCGTCACATGTGGTATATTTCCCGTCTTTCATAATAAATACGTCCTTATCGATCTTCTTTGTACGTTCTCCCTGGACATATCCTTCACCCTGTTCTGTACGCACATCATGAATGATTCCTTTCTGGGTTTTAAAGTTGTACCGGATATCCTTGCTTTCAAATTCATCAGAGCCATCTTTGAAGACCGGGGATCCCTTCACGACGCCGGCTGTATCCGGCACACCTTCTGCGTATACTTCCTTTGTATTCAGATCGAGGCGAATATAGTCAGCTTTTAGTTCAATATCCTGGTAAGTCACCACTGCCTCCTTGTAAAGGTACACTTTCTTACCGTCGAGCGAAACAACAATGGAGTCGGTTGCAGTATAATCGATCGGAGCCTCCAGTACCGGCGCCGGTTCCTTTTTTGTAGTATCATTCTGCAATGAATCACTTACAATCGCATTCGCAGGCATATTAACAGAGTCGGGCACCTGGATCAGGCTGTCCTTCTGCCGGAAGGTGCCCGTGGCAGGAATAGTGTCTGCTTCCTGAAAGATTTTCAAAACACGGGTTGTATCCAACTTTTGAAGGGTATCAGGGGCAAACGCAGTGCCCTTGCGCAGGATCGTATCCCGGACGGGTGACCCGGGCCTTGAGGCCTTACCTGTATACGTATATTCTCGGGCTCCTGCGGTAAAGCAGCCCAGTATGAACAGATATGTCGTTAGTTTCCGGATCAAGTTAATTGCTAAATAGCCTTTCATGGCTGTTGGTCTGCAAAAATATAAATTCATTGCCGACAATTTGGTGAACAAGCGAAAAATAATCTTAATATTTCTATTTTTGCTTACGTTTAAGGTCGAGAACCAATATATTATTTTACTAATCATACCTATAATCGTTTATCGTCATCAAAAATGCGGGATTTTTCGTATTAAAATTAGATTGGAAAATCATGGATAATAAGCTATTTATTCTCATTTTTTTTACATCTGTTATTCTTTGTGCCGGCCATGCGGCATTTGCCGGAAGAGCTCCGGGCAAGACGTTTACTGTGGTGATTGACCCGGGGCATGGGGGACAGGATCCCGGAGCAGTATATAAAGCGATCAGGGAAAAAGATATTGTTTTAAGACTGGCACTCAAGCTTGGAAGCTATATCGGGGAAAATATGCCTGATACGAAAGTTATTTATACACGCGACCGGGACATCTTCATCCCTCTTCATCAACGGGCCGCTATAGCAAATAACAATAAGGCGGACCTTTTCATCTCGCTGCATGCCAACTTTTGCAGTACCCCTTCAATTTCGGGAACTGAAACTTTTGTCCTGGGGTTGCACCGCTCCGAAGAAAACCTGGACGTGGCCAAAAAAGAAAACTCGGTGATTTTGATGGAAGAAGATTATACAGCCCGGTACGAAGGCTTTGATCCGAACTCATCTGAATCGTATATCATGTTCGAAATGGTCCAGGACGAATACCTTGATCAGAGTATCACAATCGGCGCCCTTGTACAGGAACAATTCAGAAATCGGGCTATTCGCAGCGACAGAGGAGTAAAACAAGCCGGATTCCTTGTTCTCAGGAAAATAGGCATGCCCGGCGTATTAATCGAATCCGGCTTTTTAAGTAACCCGACCGAAGCTCAGTATCTGAATTCGGAGAAAGGGGTAACCAATCTGGCCCTGTCAATTTATCAGGCATTCAAACTGTATAAGTCATCTGTGGAAACGAAAAGTGATTTCCGGCTCGTGACCCGGGAGAACGTTCAAAAGCAAATTGATTCAGTGTTATCTGAATCAAAAAAAGAAATCATGGTCCAACCTGAAGAAATGCCCGGGCAAATCGCTCAGGAGGAACAGATCATTTCCGCTGAAACGCGAAATAAAAAAATAAATCACGATGAGATCTGGTTCAGTGTTCAGGTTGCAGCTGCAACCTCAAAAATAGAGACAACTCCATCCAATTTCAAAGGATTGCAAATGATTTATATGATCGAGCATAACGGGAAGTTTAAGTATATGTACGCGAAGGAAGAATCTTACCGTAGTATTTTAAAAAGAAGGACCGAAGTCCTGAAATACTTTCCCGATGCATTTATCGTCGCCTTTAAAAACGGGCAACCGGTTCCTGTAAAAAGTGTGATGAATAACCAAAAACCATAGCTTTGAGCCGGATCTTTTGTTTTCCTGAAGAATGCGTGGTAATATTGTATGTTGAAAAAAACCAAATAAAAAAGGGTGAAAAAACGTTGATCGTAAGAACGAAAAACGAAGAAAGGAGAACTTTGCAGTCATTTAATCATTTACAAGTTTACAATTTAGCAGTTTTGACATATGAAGCTATCAAGATACACCAAGCTGGGAATACTTATTACAGTCAGTATTGCCATATTTATTTGGGGAATGAATTATCTGAAAGGAATCGACTTTTTTAAGAATAATACTACGTTTTATGCTATTTATCCCCGGGTTGACGGTTTGGTCCAATCGAGTATTGTTACTTTAAACGGCTATCAGGTAGGCCAGGTAAAGGATATCGAATTCTCCGGAAGAAATGACGGCAGCCTGCTGGTTAGTTTTACGCTTGAAGGCGATTCCCGGCTGCCAAAAGGAACGGTTGCCCGGATTATTTCGAGTGATATCATGGGTACCCGGTCAATCAAACTGGAAATAGCCGCTTCAAATGAGTATTATCAGGAGAATGACACTATTCCCGGAACGATCGAAGGTGATTTAAAAGAACAGGTCAGTATGCAGGTTCTTCCATTAAAGAATAAGGCAGAACAATTGCTCTCGTCACTGGATTCAGCCATCACTGTTGTGACCTATATATTTAATGAAGAAACCCGTGAAAACCTCTCTGAAAGTTTCGAACATATTAACCAAACCATCATGAATATCAGAGAGACCTCGTCCATGCTTAACAAACTGATGAAAAACCAGTATACAAACATCGAAGGAACCCTTGTTAATCTGAAGCAAATTACTGATACGCTGAATGAAAGCTCGGGTCACTTCA
>JBDKTZ010000183.1:0-3399 GCA_039679975.1 Prolixibacteraceae bacterium | reverse complement strand
CTGACCAGTGCGGGATCATCAGCTGTCTTAAACTTTTCTATCCGCTCGTTGGTGGGCAGTTGTGCAGCAGCGGTGGTTCCCAGGTCAAGGCTGACCCGGTTAAACCAGCGCTGATAAAACTCCGTGTGGTTCCTGAGCGCTGTGGGGTAATCGATCTTCATTGCCGAATTCAGCCAGTCGCTTGCCTTTTGAAACGGATCGCCCGAGATATCCTGATAGTTAATGAAATTGGTCCCGACCGAAATATAAAGGATCGCGGAATTGGCCCCCTGAATGGTCAGCTGATTTCCTGTCACCGTCAGTTCCCCTCCGTCAATGACCGGTTTTACCAGTGCCCGGAAACGGACATTTCCGACGACTCCTTCATGGTCGTCCGTGATCCCTGAAAGATCGAGCATCTGTTCTCCGACAACAATCCGGCTTCTCAGTTCACAATCCATTCCGATCGTGCAGTTAATCTTTCCGGGCTGGTCGGCCGATAAGCGGATCAGGATGACCTGATCGGTAAAGGATGAAAAATATTCGCGCCGGTACCTTACCCCTTCCGATTCATAGCGCACGGAAGCAACGGCTTTACTGATATCCAGGTCCCGGCAATAGGACGATACCTGTCCCTGTCCCGGAAAATCGATCCACAGGTTTCCCACCGGCTGGTATTTCATCCCCGAGTTGGGCGAGATGACTTTCGAAACAGCCAGATCTTCAGCCTCCTGGTATTTACCCGCATAAAACAGCCTGTTGATTTCGGGCAGCACCTCCCGGATCGCCGGGTTGGTATTCTGATTCGGCTGACCCGACCAGACCGTTCCTTCGTTTAACTGAATTCTGTCCCTGGCGGCTCCGCCAAAGATCATGGCCCCGAGCCGACCGTTCCCGACTGGTAATGCCTCATTCCAGTTTGCGGCAGCTCCGCGGTACCATAACTTCAAATCGTCCTTTCCGCCGGCTGCAGCCAACACGACCAGCAGTTGAAACATCAAATAAAAAACAGCTTTCGTCATTTGTTCATTGTTTTAATTTTTAACCTCCGCGGAAATCGCAGCCCGTAATTTATTTTGTAAACAACTCAATTTCAGCACTTCATTATCACGCACCAGCAGAACCAACGACAACCAACAAACCAGGCAGGCGGCAATGGCAAAAAATCGTAAATGACCGGATCACTGGCATAGCTGATGAATTAAATGGTAAGCTTCTTCCTGTTCTTCAGGGGTCGTACAATAAGTGACCACGATCAGTTTCATTCCGGGGACCCACAGTCTCGACACCTGCTTCCGGATCGTGTCTGAATTTCCTACGATCCGGGCATTCAGCACAACACCTGCATGGGCAAAGCGGTGAAAAGCCTCCAGATGATCGGTTGCGCCCGGATCCGTTTCCGGAGAAAATGCAGCGTCGGCCATTTTTAAGTCTTTTACCTTCAGCACGGCATCAATCCATCCCGACCAGTCGCCGCAGGAATGAAAAACGGGGCCGCCCATCAAACTGCAGATCTTTTCAACTGCGGGAGCCGCTAATTCCAGGTATTGCTCCGGAGAAATCATGATGGCATTGTCGTCGCTCATTCCCAGCCCCTCCCACTTTGAAGACGACGCAAATCCATGGCCCGGCAACACAAGTGCTTCCCCGATCAGCTTTAGCTGCTCGCGGTTAAATTGAATGGACAGATTGGCAAGGATATCGAAAAGTGCAGTCACTTTTTCCGGTTCCATCAGCATATCGATAAAGAACTGATCGAGCGGAACCAGATGCCCGATCATATTTAAGGGAGATTGGGTGTCGGTCATTGAAACCGGCAGTTGCCCCCGGGTCTGATCCATAAAATAGCCGATCATATCCAATGTATGGCGGCCGATGCCTGTTGTGCTGATTTCTTTCGGTTCAAAGGCCAGCGCTTCGTCCAGCGAAGAAAAACGGGTTTTCAGAGCAGGAGCGTTTCCCTCATACCACAGATATTCGCCTCCATAGGCGCCGGCCACTGTTCCGATGCCATACCAAGGTTCCAGAAAATTAGGAACATCCGCTTTAAAAAGCATACTTTTTTCAAGCGCTCCCAACTGAAGTTCCAGGGAACGCTTCATGTCCCGGCAGCCATACGAAAAACATTCGGCCACCCGCATCCGGCGATATACCAATACTCCCGACTCCTGCTGCCGGAACTCCGCGCAGGCTTGATTTAATCCGGCAGCATAGGCGCCATACGCATCAAAATCAAAGTTCTCCGGTTTTACCGGAACTACCTGCGTCGCCTGCGTGTCCCCCAGTTGATTATTAAATTTCTTTTTCATGATCAGCCTTTAGCAGTCCTGTATTCCTTTCTCAACTCTTCCACCGTTTCGAAAATAGCATCGATCCGGTCGTCGGTTACCGAATCGTCCATGTTGATGCAGCACACGCCGGTTAAATAGGGATTTCCCGATTCTTTCACCAGGCATGTAATGGTCTGACTGATTTCATCGGCCGACTGCCGGGCGATTTCCACCGGACTTAACCGGATATTCAGGAATGTACCGGGCAGGTGCCGCCGGAGAAGCGCGATGTCGCCTCCCCAGCCCACATCCAGGAAATCCAGATGCGGGATTTTGGCAAATGCGGCGGCCATCCGATGGGGATCGGCCCCGCAGTAATGAACGCCATAAGGCCGGTAACTGCTCCATGCCTGATCAAAAGGCAGCAGAAAGTGTTCATAATCCTCCTCCGAAATCATCGTATGGGAGCATTCCGAATGAAGCATGACCGGCCTTTCCAAATGACGCACCGTCCGATTTACGGAAATTGAGGTGCTGCCGGTTTCAGCCTGCAGCCAGCTCACAAAACGCTCAATAACTCCGGCAATTTGGCGGAAGAAAACTGCGACGCCCTCCGGATCCGTCATCATATCGACAAAGATTTGTTCTCCCCTGAGATCCATCGCCAGATTCAGGATCCCTCCCCAGTTCATATCACCGGTGAGGTAACCATGCCGGGACTTCAGGCTTTCGGCCAGTTTCAGTGCGTTCTTAAATGCTTCCGATTCAAAGGCCTGTTCGGGCGAAAGATCCAGCCGGTCACGCCCGGCCGGAATCACCTGCGGAGGATGGTTTTCCTGGTAATTCACCTTGCAACCGAGCATTTCCGATAACAGGAATCCCGCGGCCAGGTGAACGGCCCCGATTTCAGGCCTGTTGTCATTCCGGTGTTCGCCCAATCCGTACCTTCCCCATTTTTCATACAGGATCCTCTCCTGCTGTTTTTCAACCTCCACCCTTCTGAGGGAATGGAAGAAGAAATCTTCATCGAAGGTGATCTTGCCGTTCCTGGCCCACCATTCAGGCGCCAGCACAATGTCGACCGGGATCAGGCCATTTCCGAGGTACGGATTCGGGTTAAATGCAGTGTTCATTTCTCTGTTTTAAGGCT
>JBDKTZ010000466.1:0-5640 GCA_039679975.1 Prolixibacteraceae bacterium | reverse complement strand
GTATTTTCAGAAGTCGATCCCCTGTATTGCACGGTTGAGTTGAACCCAGCAAGAAAGACCCCGTTGTCCGCCAATTCTGAACGCCTTAAGAGCTCTGCTGTTTCTTCCAGCTTTGGCACAGGCCTGTTTAAATACCTCCACCATGGATACTCGGTCTCACCCTCAGGAGGAGTCCAGGGCCATTTTTGAATAAATACCATATTGTTACCCAGCGAATTGAGACTATTCCTGATGTAATCTTCGAGCGAATCAATAACGGTGAACACGGATATAATCGCAAAAATCCCTATCGTAATCCCCAAAAGCGACAGAAACGTACGCAATTTATTTGCCTTCAATGAATTACCGGCAAACGAAAAACTCTCAAAGATTAATCTCGCGAGAAGCATAAATTAATTTTGTCAATAAAATTAAACGAATTTAATTCAACAACCTGCAACAGTCTCTCTAAATGTTCATTTTTTATTAAATAATTTTGTCTTACCGTCTCGCCGGCATGACTATACTCTGAAACACAAGGATATTATAAAACGCCAATATTGGGGAACTTTTGTCTGATATAGTTTTAACAAAAGAGGAAAGTCGTAATTATTATAATATATATCCGATGAATTTTTGTTTGAATAAAACGTTTGGTTCTTTTGGAAAGAAATTATTAAAACTAGCTGCTCAGGAATAAAAAAAACCAGTCGTTTTTACTATCTTTGTGCATCAATATTAAGGTACTATAAATGAATCAATTAAAAAAGATCAAATCGGCACTGATCTCGGTTTACCATAAAGATAAGTTGGAAGTAATTATAAAAAAACTGGATGCGCTTCAGGTTCGGATTTACTCGACGGGCGGAACTCAATCATTTATAGAGGGTTTTGGTATTCCTGTGACACCGGTTGAGAATCTTACCGGTTATCCGTCGATCCTGGGAGGAAGGGTAAAAACGCTTCATCCGAAAGTTTTTGGGGGGATTCTGAACCGCCGTGACCATGAGAGTGACCAGGCGCAAATCGCACAGTACGATATTCCTGAGATCGATCTGGTACTCGTTGATCTTTACCCTTTTGAAGAAACAGTTGCCACAGGTGCTTCCGAAGAAGATATTATCGAAAAGATTGATATTGGCGGTATCGCCTTAATTCGCGGCGCAGCAAAAAACTATAATGACGTTCTTATTATTTCTTCCCGGGAGCAGTATCCTGAACTGATCAGATTGCTTGAAGAGAAAAATGGAGAAACTTCACTGGACGACCGCAGGTCGTTTGCAAGCAAGGCATTTGCTGTGTCATCACATTATGATTCGGCTATCTTTGCTCACTTCAGTGCCGGAACAGGAGACAAAAGCAGGATCAGCCTGAACGACGGACAATTGCTTCGTTATGGGGAGAATCCTCACCAAACTGCCACTTTTTACAAGTTCAATAACGTCCCATCCGGGGCATTGCTGGGTAATGCTCAGGTATTGCAGGGGAAAGCCTTATCCTACAATAATCTTTTGGATGCCGATGCTGCCTGGAAATCGGCCAGTGATGCTTATCATGCAGTTACTAATATCGAAAATAAAGTAGCAGTTTCCGTCATCAAGCATTTGAATCCTTGCGGACTGGCTGTTTCGGATAATATCATAAATTCACTCGAGCTGGCCTGGAACGGCGATCCCGTGAGCGCCTACGGAAGTATTATTTGTTTAACCGGGCGTGTCACCAAAGAAGTAGCCGAGTGGTTCGGCAAGAAATTTGTTGAAATCATTATTGCTCCGGAATTTACGACTGAGGCGCTTAATATATTGGGGAAGAAGAAAAATCTCCGTTTATTGGTCACACCCGTAAAACAGGAAAAATCCGGAGAAAAACTCTATCGTTCCATTAGTGGGGGGATGCTGGTACAGGACGAGGATGAAGGCATGGATACTGAATTTAAAAATGTGACGAACATTCAATTTGACAGCAATAAATTAAATCTTGCTAAGTTTGGCATTACAGCCTGTAAGCATTTAAAAAGCAATTCAATTGCTCTGGTTACTGAAAATAAAGATGGTTCATTCTGGTTGACAGGTGCCGGAATGGGGCAACCAAACAGGCTCGACAGCCTTCGTCAGCTCACAATTCCCAGATTTAACATGAAGGAAGGAATTCAGATTAAAGAAGCAGTTTTGATTTCTGATGCATTCTTTCCTTTTCGCGACAGTATTGAAGCCGCCAATGAATTTGGCGTAAAGTTTATCGTTCAGCCCGGAGGAAGTATTCGTGATGAAGAAGTGGTCCAGGCTTGTGACGAATTTGGGATAGCTATGCTTTTCACAGGTCGTCGCCATTTTAAACATTAATAAAAGCTATTATTAAAACTCTGAATTTAGGAGAGATAAGATATGGGATTATTTTCATTTTTAACTCAGGAAATCGCCATTGACCTTGGGACTGCCAATACGATCATTATCCATAATGACAAGATCGTATTGGATGAGCCGTCGGTCGTGACCATCGACCTGAAGACTGAAAAATTGGTAGCTGTTGGGGAAAAGGCACGTCAGATGCAAGGGAAAACGCATGCCAATTTAAAAACAATCAGACCCCTCCGCGACGGGGTTATTGCCGACTTCAATGCAGCGGAACAAATGATGAGAGGAATGATCAAGATGATCAATCCCAAATCGAGACTTTTTTCTCCGGCATTGAAAATGGTCGTTTGCATTCCCTCCGGATCCACTGAAGTGGAAGTGCGTGCCGTCAGAGACTCCTCGGAACATGCCGGGGGCCGTGAAGTATATATGATATATGAACCCATGGCGGCCGCCATTGGAATCGGATTGGACGTCGAAGCTCCTGAAGGGAACATGGTTGTCGATATCGGCGGCGGAACGACCGAAATTGCAGTCATCTCGCTGGGTGGTATCGTCACGAACAAGTCGATTCGGATTGCCGGCGACGACCTTACTGCCGATATTATGGAATATATGCGTCATCAGCATAATATCAAGATAGGTGAACGAACGGCTGAAGAGATCAAAATCAATGTGGGCTCCGCGCTCTCTCAACTCGATAATCCGCCGAACGATTATGTTGTTCAGGGTCCCAATCAAATGACTGCCCTTCCCATTGAAGTACCTGTTTCGTATCAGGAAATTTCACATTGCCTGGAGAAATCAATTTCAAAAATTGAAACAGCAATACTTAATGCGCTGGAACAAACCCCTCCCGAACTTTATGCAGATATTGTTTCAAAAGGGATATATCTGGCCGGCGGAGGCGCTTTATTGCGGGGACTCTCCAAACGATTGACAGAAAAACTCAATATTCAGTTCCATGTGGCAGAAGACCCTTTAAGAGCAGTTGCCCGTGGTACCGGTATTGCCCTTAAAAATGTTGACAAATTCTCCTTCCTGATCAGGTAAGCCTGAACAGGAAGGAAGAAGTAAACCTTCATTTTCATTAGTCGTTTTTCACGTTCGGTAAAGCTTCAAACGCTGTTTGGTCTTTGCGTCCGCCCAATAAAAACGTTCCTGTATAATGAGAAGTTTGTTGCGTTTTTTGGTCCGAAATTACTTTTTCCTGCTTTTCCTGGTTCTTGAAATAATCAGTCTGACATTGGTAGTCCAATATAATAATTATCAAAATGTCAAATTTTTCAATTCCAGCACAAAGGTTGTTGCCCGAATTTATGAAACCTTGAATTCAGCATACAGTTATTTCAAACTTCATCAAATTAATTCAGAGCTGGCCGCAGAGAATACACGACTAAAAAACCGGTTGCAACAAATCGTACATCCCGAGATAACGCCTCCAATGAACAGTTTTGTATATCACAGGTTCAGCAACGACAGTATTACGGGTGATTCCATATCCAGTGATACACTAACTGCTTCACCCGATCAACCTGTTCTTACCGGTAACCCTAAGGCGGAAAACATCGTAGTTATCGACAGCATCAATGTCCGCTATCGTTTTATTCCTGCCGAAGTGATCAATAATTCGGTAAATCGTCAAAATAATTACATCACGTTGAATAAGGGAAGGAAAGACGGGATCAGACCTGAAATGGGAATTGTAGGCCCTAACGGCATTGTCGGAATCATTACCAATGTATCTGACAATTATTCAACCGGACCAACCGTTTTAAATAAACGATGGAGGGTATCGGCTAAGATCAAAAACAGCAATTACTTTGGCTCACTGCTTTGGGACGGATTAAACTACCGGATTGCCCACCTAAATGAAATCCCGTTTCATGTTGAACTGGCAATTGGAGACACCATTATTACAAGCGGCTATTCTTCCATTTTTCCTGAAGGGATCATGATTGGACAAATCGAGGATTTCAATATCGGAAATGGCGATAATTTTTACGAAATCAATGTCAGGCTTTCGACAAATTTCATGACCTTAACCTATGTTGAGGTTGTGCAAGATAAAGACCAGAGTGAAATTAAAAATTTAAACAGATATAACCTGGATGATTAATAACCTGATCAAATATCTCTTCATGTGGATCGTCCTGATCCTCCTGCAGATCGTACTGTTCAATCATATCCAGTTCAGTGGCTTTGTCAATCCCTATATGTATATCTTGTTTGTTCTTCTGCTTCCGTTCGACACACCCAAATACCTGTTACTTTTCCTCGGATTCCTGCTTGGCCTTAATGTTGACATATTTTGTAACACTCCGGGAATGCACGCATCGGCAACTACGCTTATGGCGTTTTTAAGACCAACTGTGATTAATCTGATATCGTCACGCGACACCCTGGAGTCGAATTCCCCGCCAAGGTTGAATCAGATGGGCCCGGCGTGGTTTATAAAGTATACCATTATTTTAGTTCTTGTTCACCATCTTTTCCTGTTCTATGTGGAGGTATTTACTTTAAAAGGGTTTATTTTTACTCTTTTCAGAAGTGTTATAAGCGCGTTATTTACGATCATTTTAATCATTCTCAGTCAATTTTTGATTTATAAGGAGTAGTTGCAGTGGATAAGTTTGCCAAGCGAAAATACATAGTGGGGTCCATCTTTCTTCTCATTGCTTTCATCTTTATAATAAGACTTTTTTTCCTTCAGGTGATTGACAGCTCATATAAACAATATGCAACCCGGAATGTCCTCCGCAGGATCATCAATTATCCGGCAAGAGGGTTGATCTACGACCGAAACGGGAATCTTTTGGTCCATAATAAGGCTGCCTATGACTTGTTAGTGACTCCGCGTGAACTGACAGCATTCGATACTATCCAATTCTGTAACCTGGTTCAGATCAGCAAACCTGAACTGATCGGGGCCCTCAAAAAAGCTGGAAATTATTCAACCTATAAAGCTTCGGTCATTGTTAAGCAGCTCTCTCCCGAAGTATACGCCGTATTGCAGGAGAAATTATTCAAATACCCCGGATTTTTTGTTCAACCCCGGACCTTACGTGAATATCCGCGAAAAATGGCAGCACATATGCTGGGATACGTCGGCGAGGTGAACCAGTCAGTCATTGACAAAGATTCCTATTATACCCAGGGTGACTATGTTGGTGTTACCGGGTTGGAGAAAACTTACGAAAAAGACCTCAGGGGCCGAAAAGGCGTTAATTTCTTTCTTGTCGATGTACACAACCGGCGCAAGGGAGCTTTCCATAACGGTGAACGAGATACAGCCGCAATTTTAGGG
>JBDKTZ010000427.1:0-2263 GCA_039679975.1 Prolixibacteraceae bacterium | reverse complement strand
TCGCTGTGCCGTGATTTTGTTGAAAAGCATGGAGGAGAGATCTGGGTAGAGAGTGAACCGGGGAAAGGCAGCAGTTTTAAATTCAGATTGCCCGATGCAAAGGCTGATCAGTGCAGTTGATTCTTATCAACAATTTTATTCCATTTATCAACTCTTAAAAATCTTGTTAAGATTTCGCTTATTTTTGCCCACACATTAGCCAGGAAAAGTTATGAGCGGATTTTTTGGAAGTATTTCGAAGCAGGATTGTGTAATGGATGTATTTTATGGCACGGATTACCATTCTCATTTAGGTACAAAGAGGGCGGGCCTGTCCTTTTACTCAAAGAACCTTGGATTTCAAAGGGCAATTCACAGCCTCGAAGACGGATACTTCAGAAATAAATTCAGTCCTGATATCGGTCATTTTGCAGGGAACTGCGGAATCGGCGTGATTAGCGATCATGAAGCCCAGCCAATTGTGGTGACCTCGCACATGGGGCGTTATGCCGTGGCAACGGTAAGTAAAATCGTCAACAGTGAAGAACTGGAAAAACAATTCACAAATAAACGCCATACTTTTTCAGAAACCAGCCAGGGATCGGTAAATCCGACAGAACTGGTTGCCATGCTCATTGCAGAAGGTGAAAATTTTGTTGACGGGATTAACAGCGTTTTTGAAAAGGTAAAGGGTTCCTGCTCTGTTCTTATTATGACTGAAACAGGAATCATAGCAGCGCGTGATAAACTGGGTCGTACGCCGGTTATTATCGGAAAGAAAAAAGATGCCTATGCTGTTTCGTTTGAGACCTGCGCTTTCCCCAATCTCGATTTCGAGACGGAATACTACCTTGGTCCCGGCGAAATTGTCCAATTAAACCCGGACGGATACATTCAGTTGCGTAAGCCGAACGATAAAATGCAAATTTGTTCTTTTCTCTGGGTTTATTACGGCTATCCGCCTTCCTTTTATGAAAATATTAACGTTGATGAAACGCGCTACCGCTGTGGAGCTGCATTGGCTAAAGGAGACCATATTAAAGCCGACTTTATTGCCGGAATTCCCGATTCGGGCGTAGGTCATGCTGTTGGATACAGTAATGAAGCAGGCATTCCGCTTAAGCGTCCGTATTCGAAGTATACACCGACCTGGCCCCGTAGTTTCATGCCTCAAAACCAGGAAACCCGTGACCTGGTTGCAAAGATGAAGCTGATTACGAACCAGTCGGTGATAAAGGGAAAAAGCGGGATTTTCCTGGACGATTCCATTGTCAGAGGCACCCAGTTGAAGGATAATGTACAACATTTGCATGCTGGTGGCATTCGCGAAGTTCACATGCGAATAGCCTGTCCGCCTTTGATTTTTCCTTGCGAATACCTCAATTTCAGCAGATCGCGGTCAAATATGGATTTAGCCACCCGTCGGGCTATCAAAGGACTGGAAGGTACTGACGATGTGAATTTGAATGAATATGCCGACGTGAACAACCATAAACATTGCGCGATGGTAGAACAAATAAGAACAACGCTCGGTTTAAGCAGTCTTAAATTCCAAAAACTGGATGATCTGGTCGATGCTATCGGACTGCCCAAGGAAAAACTGTGTACCCATTGCTGGGACGGCTCAAGTTGCTTTTAATAAAGCGGATTACCGCATCTCTTACAATAAACGGCGTCATCGTCATGCTTGTCGAGCATGCAGTTTGAGCAGACCTGGGAATTCCGAGGCGGTTTCTTTTCCAGTAAGCTTGCCGTCACAACTCCGGTCGGTACAGCAATGATGGCATATCCCAGGATCATAACCAGACTCGAAAAGAATTTTCCTACGCCCGTCACTGGCGAAATATCACCGTATCCCACGGTTGTCAATGTAACAATAGCCCAGTAAATGCTGGTTGGAATATCCTTGAATCCATTATTGGGGCCTTCGATCAGATACATCAGTGTTCCGATGATCGTAGTCAGAATAAGGACAAACGACACAAAAATTCCCAGCTTCTCCCGGCTTTTCCAAAGCGCGTTAACGATCAGTTGCCCGGCACCTGTGAAACTGGTGAGTTTAAAGATCCGGAAAACCCGGATTAATCTCAACGACCGGATCACAAGCAGGGTGTGTCCGCCTGTGATAAAAAAATCCAGGTAAGTGGGAAGTACTGCCATCAGATCAATAATGCCGTAGAAGCTGAAAATATATTTTAGTGGCCGCCGGGTAAGCCAGATTCTGATGGCATATTCAATTGTAAATATTATCGTAATGATCCACTCTGCTATAATTAGCAGGTCG
>JBDKTZ010000579.1:0-5298 GCA_039679975.1 Prolixibacteraceae bacterium | reverse complement strand
TGTAGTTTCCAGGCGTAGTTCGAGTCAAACGCCTTTTCCAGGAATTCGGGATGATCTTCATCTTCGGCAAGCATATAAACGGGTTTAACCGAATCGAGCGAGGCCCGGGCTTCTTCCCAAAAGTCCTGAGGTACGCCCCAGGCGACATCACAACGAAAGCCGTCAATATCCGTTTCCCGAAGCCAGTACTGCATTTCCCGGATCATCTCCCGCCGCATCGGCTGCACTGCAAAGTTCAGGTCGGCGATATCCGACCAGTCAGGGTTGGGCGAAATAATCGCTCCGGTCGAGTCCTGTGTGTACCAGTCAGGATGTTCGCTGATCCACCTGTGATCCCAGCCGGTATGGTTCGCTACCCAGTCTATAATCACTTTCATCCCCAACTCATGCGATCGGTTTACCAGGCGCTTAAAATCGTCAAGGGTCCCAAACTCCGGGTTAATCCCCTGGTAATCCCTTACTGAATAGTAGGATCCCAACGTCCCTTTCCGGTTCTTCTCCGAAATCGGATGAACAGGCATCAGCCAGAGAATGTCTACGCCCAGTTTCTTCAGCCGGGGCAGATGTTCGGCAAACGCATCGAAGGTCCCTTCAGGCGTATACTGCCTGATGTTCACTTCATAAAGCACGGCGTCTTTCAACCATTCAGGACGACCGGCAGCAGATGCCTTGTCCTGCGGTTTCATTGCTTTTGGCTGACAGGCTGCCAGAATAAGCAGAAGCAGCAAAGGCATAAATAAGCTGTATTTTTTAACTTTTGTCATCGCGGTAGCCATCGGCATTGACTTTTCCTTTCTGCCAGTACGATACAACCCACGGATTCAGGCTCCACTCCTCTCCCACGATGTTGAAGTCCGGATATTCGTCCAGCACCCGCGCCGTCCAGTCGGCCATCATGTGCTTATCGGGGTAGGGCCAGGTGTCCTGGCGGATGCCGTTCAGTCCCACGTATTCAATCCACCAGATACTGTTCTGGATGAGATAAGTCGCCACAAACGGATTCCGCTGGTTCAGATCGGGCATGGTGGGCACAAACCAGCCGTCGGTCATTGCGGCGCGATCGGCCTCGGAAGCGTAAGGGTCCTGATGCACCGTACGCCGGTGGCTCGTGATCTTATATTCCGGGTAGTTGTTAATCCAGTCGGGCATGGGCATGTCAATTCACATGAATAGGTGATGAGCTGCTTTTTCGCTGTCCTGAAATGAAGGTCGAACCGCCCGGGCCGGGTACCGGCTCCGATGTTCAGATTGATAAAAAGATAATTTGGATTTTCCACCCGGCTGACACTTTCCAGGCTTACACCGGGGTAGTTGAGTGAAACCGCCGCAGCGCTAATGTCTTCGCCATGGACCATCAACTGCAGCGAAGGGTTTTTCATTCCGGTCCACCAAAACAGGGGCTCCACCTGGTCTACCTGAGTTGCAAAAAGCCCGCCGGCCCAGATGATGAACAGAACAATAACGCTTAATTTCTTCATATAGTTTTTGTTTCAAGTTAACTGTGTTTAGTCTGCGTGCTAAACTTCCTCACTTTTTTCGAGGACATCGACGTATGGAATTCGCTTCGCGGATCTTCGATTCCCTTCGGGAATTTCGTTTCACGGATTTCCGATACGCTTCAATTCCGCTGCGCTCCAATTCGCATGTAAACATCAATTCGCTCGGATGCCGCGACTCACAGTTCACAGCTCGCGGCCGATAGCCATCTCCTGCTTTCCTTCCAGCCTGTGTTCCTTCCCCCAGATCACCACATCGACCGGGCCGGGATTATGGTTGATGATCTTCAGTACCTGATTCATCCGGATCTCAAGATGCGAATCATGAATTTACCGATACCTGTTCCCCGTTGATCAGGATCCGGGTAGTCATGGCATGGCATACCTGAAAAGCAGTCTTCTTTGTTTCCATAAGCAGGAATGCCTCGCGTTCGCCGGAATGCCGGTCGATTCCTGTCCAGAACTTTTCATCGTAGTTGGAGTCTTCATTCCGGATGTCACCGTCAATGAAAGAGCAGATCCGGACAGGACCTCCAAAATTCAGACTTGTCATTTTTTAACGGATCATCCCCAGCTCTTTTTCCCGGATGCTCAGAAAGCGCTCCGCGACAACCTTCACTTCCTTTCCCGAGGGCAGCCAGGCATGGAATGTGCGCGTCAGCAGGGCCCGTTTCATATCCAGTTCACGTCTGAAGGCTTGAACCTCACACCGGGCAAGGTCCAGTTCAACTACCCGTATTTTGCTGATGGAAAGGTGGATGCCCGATTTGAAAATGCCGGCGACAGTGACAGTAATTTCAAATTCACCGGAACCACCGGATCATACCTGATCACACTCGATCTGAATACGAAAACAATTACGCTTGCCACGCCCTGAAATAAGGGTTAATGTTTAAAAAGAATGCTGTTTGGTTCTCAAACAGCATTCTTTTTTGGTGCCGCCCCGTTGCGGTTTTCAGTTACGACTCCATCGCTGAAGTATAAGAGGGATGATCTTGTCTAAGCTTATCAGTATCCCGGGTTCTGTACCAGTTGATCATTCCGGTTGATCTCGTCACGGTGGATCGGGAGGAAATAGCCCTTATCTTTCCATTGGCGGGCTTCACGCGATGAAAGGTCGGAACGGGAATACCTGTAGTTATAAACAGCCTCATCGTATTTGTAAACGGCCTGTTTGGGCGCTCCCGGTTTAAGCGTGGCCACGATGTTAATCCCATGCAAACCAATGATACCCGGCACCTGCGGGGCGATCATCCAGCGACGGACATCCCAGTAGCGCTGCTCTTCGAAAGCCATTTCCACACGTCGTTCGTGCCGGTAAATATTCCGGAGCGCGTCCTGACCTGTTGCAGTTACCGGTGGCAACATCGCCCGTTCACGGATCCGGTTCAGCCAGGTAACAGCTTCTCCGGTTTCTCCCAGCTCGATACATGCTTCGATATAATCAAAAATAACCTCCTTATACCTGATAAACACCCATGGTACTTCGGCTTTTTCCGTCTGGGGATCAATATCCGGATCAATGAACTTCTTCAGGTAATACCCTGTAAAGGTTCCGTTCCAGGTTTCCCCTCTGCCTGTGCGGGAATCCATTCCCTGCCAGTAGGTATCGACGTTGGTCTGTGCCGGATCGGTCTGGTATTTTCCTGTCTGGATCTGTCCGTAAGGATCGTAAACAGCGTAGTCTTCCGGACGGGGCCGCCACTGCATTCCGTCGTACATAACGGAGGCATAAAATCGGGGTTCTCTGTTTTTATACGGGAACGCGGCATGTGTCGGATTATTCCAGTCAAATGCCGCTCCGTCGGCCATGGCATAATCATCGACCAGTTCCTGGATCGGCACATTCCCACCCCAAAGATGATACCCGCAGGGTCCGTTGAACTTGGCCGGCCAGTTCCCGCTTTCGTCCTTGGTGTTGATAAAGTAGCGGGCGAAAATGGTTTCTTCATTATCAGTCAGAAAAAATTCCTGGAATTCAGCGGCTCTTTCTTCGACAGATGTTCCGTTGAATGCTGCCAGTGAGTGTCCGAAACCGTCCGTAATGAACGGCATGGCGGCCTGTTTCACCGCACTCCAACGCTCCTGGCGTGATCCGGTGGTATAAAACAACAGGTCCTTTTGTGCGTAACCAGCCAGTTCAGCCGACCTGGCTGTTGCCGTGGCCTGATCGTGCAGATCACTGGCCGCGTCTGTCAGTACGCGTACTTTCAATGCCAGGCAGGCTGCATAGGTAGCTCTTCCTTTGGGTGTGTTGTCAAAATGAAAATCCTTCAGCAATTCGGCTGCCTGATCAATGTCGCCTATAATCTGATCAATACACTCCGTATAGGTGTTGCGGGGCACCGTATAATCGGCCTGCTCCATCGAATACAGATCGGTAATAACCGGAACACCGCCATAACCCCTGGTCAGGCGGTGCATAAAGTAAGCCCGGAGGAAGTAAGCTTCTCCTTTCAGTTGCTTTTTGATCTCCTCATCAAAGGTAGCGTCGTCAATATGAAGAATAAAATCATTACAGCCCCTGATGTTCCGGTACAGTCGTCCCCACTGGTGTCCGCTCCGTTCATCTTCCCGGAACCAGCCAAGATCTGTTTCATTATAAGCGGCTTCGTTCGACATTTTTTGTCCGTAATTGTGAATAAAAAGCGACTCATCCGTCACGGACGATTGCATCGTTTCAGCGAAACCGGCATCCTGAAAAGTAAAATAAATATCGAACATATAAGCCTGGGCCAGTCCTGCGTCCTGCCAGATGGCGTCTGCGGTGATCTCTGTGAGCGGATCAGTATCCAGAAAACTTGTATCGCAAGCCTGAAAAACAAGTAGCGCTGTTAATGCTGATGTCAGTCTGATGTATTTTGTATCTCGCTTCATAGTCGGTAAGTTTAAAAGGTTAAAGTGAAACCAAGATTAATGACACGTGGCTGCGGATAATACTGCCCGCTGTCGGACGTACTTTCCGGATCGACATTTTCGGCCGGAGTAATAGTAAAGAGGTTCAGCCCATTGGCATATATGCGCAGGTTATTGATCCCGGTTTTTGCAAGCAACTCTTTTGGAAGGCTGTAACCGACCTCAATATTTTTTAGCCTGATGTAATTGGTTTTTTGCATCCAGTATGTATTACTTCCTGCATTCCCTCCTCCCCAGTAGTCACCGCCACGGTCAAAGGCACGCGGATGTTCGCTGCTTGGATTATCGCCAGTCCAATGGTTTTCGGCAAAGTTCTTCAGGTAATTCCCGATGGTTCCTGATTCGGTGAACAGGCGGCCCCATGATCCGGCTGCCCCCTGGAACAGGATTGTAACGTCGAAATCCTTGTATTGGGCAAAAATATTCAGACCGCCGTTGAACTTGGGCTGACGGTTCTTGTCGAAACGCTTCTGGTCGTCGGCGGTAATATGGTCATCGCCGTCCAGGTCCTTAAACTTCATGTCACCCGGCTTTAAACCATCGTCGTTGGTAATATCATAAACAGGACGGTTTGGATCGTTAATCTCTTGCCAATCTTTGAACACCCCGTCATAGATATAATACAGGCTTGTTTCCATGGGGTGGCCGGTTGAACGTTGCCATTCGGGTGCGCCAGGTGCTTCATCCCAGAAAACGATCTTGTTTTTTGCGTAACCGCCATTAACGGAGATGTGGTACATGAATTCATTTCCGATCTTGTCGTTCCAGTCCAGCTTAAAGTCAAATCCTTTGTTATCGACTTTTCCGATGTTTTCCGCCGGAAGGGTAAGTCCTGTTGTTTGCGGAACAGAGGCATTCCTGCGCCAAAGAATATTGGATCGTTTGT
>JBDKTZ010000365.1:0-8417 GCA_039679975.1 Prolixibacteraceae bacterium | reverse complement strand
TCACGATTTTGTGGAAAAAGGTCTCAATCGGCACTTCCTTCGTCTGAAGGCTGGTATTAGCGGGTTGCAGGATCAGATTGCCGCCGATCCATTTTTCGCCCAGCGGTACTACTTCCTGAAGCATGGCATGCTTGTCGAGAACATATTCCAGAACCTTTTCAATTTCCTTTAATGTCAGTGAATTTTTGGGAGCGCCGTTTGCTTCTTCGAGGACTTCAATATCGGTATTGCTTTTTGTCAGTTCAACTTTACCGCCTTTTTCAAAAAATATTTCATAGCTGGTGATTCGGTCTTTACTGATAATCCCCTCGCCGTAGCGCGGATGCCTCACACGGCTTCCAACAAGCAGTTCTGTCATGGTTTGATTATTTAGTTATTACACAAAATTTCATTGAAGTTGTTCATACAAGTGAATATCTCCAGGTCTGTTGTTATCTGAGCCGGATCCATCGTTTTCATGCAGATATCTTTTGCCGGCACATCACCTTCAAACGTATTTCCTTTTACTTCAATCCGGAGGCATGCCTCGAAGGTCAGCAAATGCTTCCGGTAATGGAAAGGTTGATAGCGATGCGAACGAATAATCCGGTTATTATTGAATTTCAAACCATTGACCGATAAAGCATACAAAACCGGATAATCGAACGAGTGGAAGGTGTTCCCTTCAATCGAGATGTTCCTGTGGAACGGCTTTAGCGAATCAACAGCAGGAATGACCGGATCGATGCTGATAATCGCCTCGCAAAACTGATACATCGAGGTCAGACAGGCATCTTTAAAGACATTATTGCTGATGGTCACATTAGTCACGGCACCCGATTCATACCAGCCATTGGCATCTCCGGCAATGAGGATGGCCGATCCGCTTGACTCAAATTCGTTTCCGTCAACAAGTACTTTTCCCGGTGTGGATACCAGAAGTCCCCTCGCCCTACAGCTTCCGAATTTACAATTCATAATCATCACATCGGGCGACCACGTTAAGTTCTCCAAAGCATCTCCGGCAACAATTTCTGCAGGAACAGGCTCATTTAATTCAACCCAAAATTCGTCCCTGTTAAGTTTTCCAAAACTTTTCACAACACCTTTGCCCAGTGTCTGCATACTCTGATTCTCAATAAAACCAATCGTATCTTTCAGGTGTCCCCAGGTCATTCCGGTACTTTGTTCGTGCATGAAACGACATTTCAGTTTTGTATCGCTCATCTTCTCCGTAATTCTGACACTGGTGCCGTGCACGTTGATGGGGTCGTCCATCAGTCCGCCGAATTCACAGTTAATGATTTTCACCTGGCCCGCACAGTTTGAAACCTGGAATCCGTCATCATGCCCGCTCAGGTATCGATTTTTAGCTGCATTAGGTATGAACCTGACATTGACAAACGTGAGGTCTCTGCTAAACTGGGATAAAGTACCCAGACCCGCGCAATGGTAAATATTCACATTTTCAAGGCCAATCGTTTTACTTTCGTGAATAAAAATACCTGCATGATCCCGCTGACTATGCCGTAAAATCAGGTAATTTCCAACAGCCGGAGTCCGGGTGAACTTTCCGTTCATACGCACGATTCCCGGACTGAGTTCTTCAACCGAATATTTGCTCCAATCGCCTGTAACACAACCGGCGTCACCCGTTCCCGGGGCAATGCGGTGGGTTCCGGCTTCGTATTCCATAAACCAGTTTGATTCCGCTTTCCAGTTTTCACCTGTGAAAACGAGTTTCCCGTTAGTTACCTCGTAAGGGAATTGAACGGTATCGATTTCCAGGTCGATTTTTTCAGATGAGGTTTCCAGTACCTTAGCCTGGGCAGTCAACGGAATATCCCAGTCAATGTTCACATTCCGGACAATGATGTCTTCACTGTTATCAATGGTAAGCGGCTGCATGGCCCCATGAAAAACAAAGTCAGCCTCTCCTCCGTCCAGGGTCAGACCTTTACATCCTTCAAGCAACACACCAAGTTTTTTCGGATTATTGTCTGTGGTATTCGATTCAAAATATTCCTTAACAAGATTCGAATCAGGCCAAAAATCATAGCGTCCTTTCTCAAATTTCAGAATGGAGGCAGGATGTTCTTTACACTCATTCACAGCCTTCATAATGGCAGGGATCGCATTTTCGCCGGTGCCGGGCTTCAGCCCAAAATCATTCATGTAAATGGTAACAGCTTCTTTCTGATTACAAGCTGTCAAAAGGATAACGAATGAAAACAATACATGCTTCATAATACCACTATTTTCGATTTCGAATTTAATGAATCCTGACTATTCCCAAATAGTTACTTCAAACAAAATGAATATTTTTCCATTGTGAATTCAATTCATTTGGTTTCAAAAAAACATAAAATACTGATAAGGGGAACGAATGGACGGAAACAGCTATCTCCAGCGTTGGGCGATGTCTGGATCTGGCTGTGCGGAAGCGGTGAGTCTTTCCTCAATAAATAAACCGGATATTATCAACCCACAACACCGATTCAGGCGAACCGGTGTAATTGATCCCTTCGAAACTTGACGTGAAATACAAGATCAGGTGAGTAGGTGTTTCATGACGGGTATCCCAGCCTGTTTCGATAAGAGGAACCATCTCATTTTTGCTGTTTTTTACATATAAGTCGTTCACCTCGGGTATAAGGCCCATCACCTGGGGATCATAAAAAGACTCATTGGTGATATCGCCGTATTTTACAGTAATAGTCGTGTCAGTGACCCAACAGCCGCGGGTATCAGTTATAAATTCGCGGACTCCCCCGATTCTTATCGCATACATATTCCCTTTTTCATCTTCGCTTCGCTTCTGGAGAATCATGCAGAACTCGGCTTTATCGGGACCTTCAACAGGTTTCGAGCTAAAAACCGATCTGAACCTGTTTTGTCCTGATTTGTATTTGTAACTGAATTGAACAGCCTTTGGCCTTCCCGTAAAAGGTATGCCATGGTTAAGTTTGCAAATGGGATCTTTTACGCTTCTGACAGGCTGAATGACTTCCCCCAGAAAGATGGTCCCCGAAACCAACACTTTTAATTTCAGTCCGACCATATTCACCTCTCTTATTTTCGTTTCCATCCGGCAACAGTACCCATCGTTATTTTTTTCCGGAGAAACACAATTGACCCCCAGATCGACGCCTATTTTAGCATAAAGGTTAGTGGTTGCCCAGGGAGATGATTTATCTTTCAGCAGAGGATTGTTTTCATCATCCGGGAGATCGGATTTCCCAATTTCATATAGTTTTTGAATTGCCCCTCCAACAATCAATGATTCATGCACGTTTCTGCAATACCAGGAATCGAGATCGGCATATGGTATTTGCTTCGCTTTACAGGAATCTGACTCCACTTGTTTTAACTGGGCTGAGGCGCTTCTCAACTGATTAAAGTAAAGAAAAAGTAACAAAATTGCCGCATACCTGAGCAGAGTCTCCATATTCGGTCATTCTTTATTCAGCAGAAAGTTTAATGCAGCTTCGTTGAATTCAGCATATTTCTCAATATTACTGAGATGCCCGCAGGATGGAATAACCCGGATGAGCGTCTCAGGATTCAGTTCACAAAAACGGATGCTGTCTTTAATAAAGGCATGATCCTGACTCCCCATGATCAATAATGCCGGCGTTTTAAACGGATGACCAAAAAGTACATCAAGCTTTTGCTTCGTTTCGCTTAATATCACCAACCAGGAAACATATTCTTTTGGATCGATCGTTTTTGCGATATCAAGAAAAATCTGTCTTGACTTTGCATGATTTTTCCTTGGCATGATAAAGTAAGCCATTAATTTATACAGAAAAAATTTACTGGTATAAGGAGCTAATAGTTCACCCGCTTTAAAAACGATATAAATGAGAGGCTTGAGCCGAAGTACGCCACCAGCAGCTACTACTGATTTAAATCTTTCCGGTTGGATTTCCTGCATAATCCTGATTAGTGTTGCGCCAAAGGATTCTCCGATAAAATGAGCTTTTTCAATATGTAAATGCTCCATCAGACAAAAAACATCTTCGGCAATCAGGTTAAGCGAATATTTCCCGGCTTTCGGTTCATTCATATGAGTGGATGAACCATGCCCCCTGAGGTCGGGAAACAACAAATTGAAGTGTGGCTTAAACGCCTTTAACTGTAAACTGAATGTACGTCTGTCCCCTCCGATGCCATGCAGAAAGATGACCCACTCCCTGGCAGGTGATATAACATAACTCTTGTAACTTAAGAGATTTTCACATCTTTCCATTTTTGGTTTTTTTTGATCAAAAGGTTAATAATGACATCCCAAAAATATAAATAAAGTCGGCACTTTGTTTATTTTATTTTATAATTTCGCAAAGCTTATTTTATGTAACCAAATAAAAGCCTTTCTGAATCAGATATGTTAAAAACCATACTGTTAAGCTTGATTCCCTGCATTTTTTCGTCCTATTTTGCAACGGCGCAATTCACGCAAACTGTTCGGGGAAAGGTGATTGATAAAGTAACGTCTTCACCCATTCCGGGTGTAAATATCATTTTGAACGATTTCACAACTAATATCGGAACATCCACGGAAGCTAACGGAGAGTTTGTTTTAAAAAGCGTTCCGGTAGGGAGAAATAGTTTTATGTTTACATTTATCGGCTATGAGCCGGTGGTGATGAGG
Organism: Prolixibacteraceae bacterium; assembly: GCA_039679975.1. Classification (GTDB taxonomy): domain Bacteria; phylum Bacteroidota; class Bacteroidia; order Bacteroidales; family Prolixibacteraceae; genus JBCFBK01. The sequence continues at coordinate 3,784 of JBDKTZ010000365.1, read as the reverse complement.
AATATTACCGTCAGCTCGGGCAAGGAACTTGTGCTGACAGTTGAGATGACAGAGAGTGTAACCCAGCTTGAGGAAGTCACCGTAAAAGCCTATCAAAAAGGGGAAGTTTTAAATAAAATGGCGATGATCAGTGCCCGTTCATTTTCGATTGAAGAAACAGAGCGATATGCCGGAAGCTGGTCTGATCCTGCACGGATGGCTACGAATTTTGCCGGAGTGCTTACGTCGAGTAATGATACCCGGAATGATATTATTATTCGCGGCAACTCTCCTACAGGTCTTTTGTGGCGGCTTGAAGGTGTTGATATACCCAATCCTAACCATTTCGCCGTGCAGGGAACTTCGGGCGGACCGGTAAGTATGCTCAACAGTAATTTGCTTACCCGTTCCGATTTTTTTTCAGGTGCTTTTCCGGCCCAATATGGGAATGCCCTTGCCGGAGTATTCGATTTGAATATGCGGAACGGAAACAGTAATAAACATGAATTTGTATTTCAGACTGGATTAAACGGCTATGAAGCAGGAATAGAAGGGCCGTTTTCAAAGAAGCATAAGGCATCTTACATGATCAACTGGCGGTATTCCTTCCTTGATGTGTTGCAGGATTTGGGTTTTGATATTGCAGGCGGCGCTGTACCAACCTATACCGATTTGAATTTTAAAATTTATGTTCCCACTGAAAAACTCGGGACATTTACTGTTTTCGGTTTAGGAGGAATTGATGAAGTGTTTGCAGGGGCAGAAAGCTCCACAGACCAATTTAATCCGATTCGAAATACAGACCTGACAAACAACACGCTGATGGGTGTGGTGGGTTTGACCAATAAGCTGCTGCTTGGGGAAAAAGCGAATCTTGTGACTGCCTTGTCTTATTCGGGCCAGGATTCGAAAATAAAGCTGGATTCGATCATGCCCGACGATTCGAGACAATTGTATTATTCCTCAAATTTTCTGGAACAGCAAGTCTCCCTGTCATTCCATTATACGCGAAAGATTAACCCGAAGAATACATTTTCCGCAGGATTTTCCTTTAAAGATAAATGGATTACGCAAACTGACAGTGTAAACCATTTAGGTGGGTATTTATATTTAATCGATCTGAATAATGAGCACCTTCGGTTGCTGCAGGGATTTGTTGAATGGAAACACCGGTTCAGCAATAAAACGGATATCTACGGAGGGCTTTACAGCCAGTATTTGCTGTTAAATCAAACAAAAACGCTGGAGCCAAGGGTTGGCTTTAGCTGGAACTTTACAAAATCACAGTCGCTTAGGCTAGGCTACGGCATTCACTCCCAGGCACAGACACTGCCAGTGTATTTTGTCGAAACTGCCAATACCGGCAGAACCGAATACTGGCGTACCTGTGAAGGCCTTGATTTCTCCAAGTCGCAGCATTTTGTTATCGGATATACCAATAAACTTGCTGAGAACTGGAATCTTAAAACAGAAATGTATTATCAGAATGTGTGGGATATCCCTGTTGAATCGAGGCCCACTAATTTTTCGGTCGTGAACCTGGGTTCCACTTATTATAACGGTACAGAAGATAAAGATAGCCTGGTTAATGAAGGTTTGGGCAAAAACTACGGAATTGAATTGACCCTGGAAAAATATTTAAGTAAAAACTGGTATTTACTAATGACCGGTTCATTGTTCGAGTCCCGTTACAAACCAAGCGACGGGGTTTGGAGGAATACCAAATATGCATCGAACTATGCCTTAAACGGATTGCTTGGTTTCGAATACCCGTTAAGTAAGCGTAGTTCGATCGACTTTAATTTCAGGTTAGTGTGGAGTGGCGGAATACGTAGCTTGTATGTGAACAGGGAAGCCTCGAAAGCTGCCGGAATTATTATTTATGATGACGCGAAAGCCTATTCCGAGCGCTACAGGGACTATGTGAAAGCAGATACCAAAGTCACCTTTAAATATGACATGAGGAAAGTAACCGCCGAATTCGGAGTGGATTTAATAAATCTTACAGACAGAAACAATATTTACTCTAAAACGTTTAATCCCGGGACCGGAAAAACGTCTTACACCTACCAACAGGGATTTTTACCAACCGCCATGCTGCGGGTCGTGTTTTAGCTGACATAAAAAACGAGGAAAGCGTTAATGGTCAGGATAACCAGTGCCGAAAGAATCATTCCGGTCCTTCCAAAAAGATATTCCGGTATTCTAAAAGTAGCGACTTTTCTCCTTTTCTTTGCCGGTATAATTGCAGCTGCCGGAATAGGATGTTACGGAGGGGCACTGATTTATAAACATGCCACCGGAGTTCAGCTTAATTCAGGCCATGACAATCCTTTATAGAGGTGAAGAAATGATCCCTTAATAAGATAGACTGTCAGCCCGTTCTTTCTTTTCCTGCAACAAACGATCAAAAAAGAAATAGTACCATGAGAATATTAGTTATAGAAGATGAACCTGGCATCCTTTCATTCATAAAGGAAGGATTGAATGAAGAAGGATTTGCTGTTGATGAAGCTTTCGATGGAACTGTCGGCCTTCAAATGGCTTTTGACCATGAAGGGGAATATGACCTGCTTCTGGTGGATTGGATGCTGCCCGGAACGAGCGGCATTGAGATCTGCAGACAGCTTCGTTTGCATCGGTCACAAGTACCAATAATTTTTCTTACAGCGAGAGATACCGTTCAGGATACGGTTTTTGCTTTAGAGATGGGGGCAAACGACTATATCAAAAAGCCTTTTTCTTTTGAAGAACTGGTCGCCCGCATCCGGGTTCAGCTTCGGGGAAAAAATGAAGGAGGGAATCAGCTCCGGCATGGGAATCTTCTAATGGACCTCAGCAGGCATCAGGTTTTCCGGGAAGAGCAGGAAATTATGCTTACGCAAAAAGAATTTGCGTTGTTAGAATTTTTAATGAGAAACAGGGGGAAAGTGTGTACCAGAACGAGCATCATTGAGCATGTCTGGGACATTCACTTTGAATATGATACTTCGGTCATTGACGTTTATATTAATGCCTTGAGAAAGAAGCTGAATGCTCCCGGCGGTCAGAGCTTCATACGAACCATTCGAGGCATCGGATACATGATCGGCACAGAATGAAGGCAAAGCTTCCTGTTAAGTGAAAGGACGTCCCGATATAAGGGCGGACGGCTCTGTTGAATACCTTTAAAAGCAATTCATTAATAAAACAGTGCCGGACGGACCGGCGCAAACCTTGCCGACCAACGAAGGGCGAATACCACTTTCCTGTCTTTGTCAGGGTGGTTATTCTTTCTTAAATTTTGCTGTAAATTCTTCCAGGTTCAGGATGGTGATTTTCGGAAAGTCTATCTTTTTTGCCTCGTTAAAATGTTGATCATTTGATACAATAAGCCCCTGATGATATGGTACAGTCAATAAACTTATTATCATCAGGATCTTTTTCTATGAGTTGCCAGTTAAAATAAATATCAATAAAATGGACGTAAGGGCTGATCAATAAAAAATCAATGATATTCCTGGCTACATTTTGACTGGTTTTCCCGGACAATACTTCCTTCATACTCCCAAAGGATTTCACTGCTGACACAAAGCTCAATTTCACCTTTCCTTATTTTCTCAAAAATCCATCTATTCGGGGATTTCTTGCCAATGATGGTAATGAAAATATTCGTATCAATGACTACCTTTTCTCCTATTATGTTCATTGGCCCATTGGTTCATGGTTTGTTCATTCCAGTTATTCTTGTCCCATAACTTGTCCATCTCGGCAGTGGCCTTGTCAGCAAAATAATTGCTCAATAAAAGCTTTATTTCCTTTAATT
>JBDKTZ010000516.1:0-9611 GCA_039679975.1 Prolixibacteraceae bacterium | reverse complement strand
TAAGAAATATACCACAGGAGCAGGAACTCCGACGGCAGTCGCTTCATCGCTTACCTGGGAAACCGTTACAACCCTGGACTTTGGATTTGACGCCCGTTTATTCAGTGATAAACTTGGGATTACTTTCGACTGGTACAGACGAAATACTAAAGACATTCTGAGTACCGGTGAAACATTGCCTGCTACTTTCGGAGGAACTGCGCCCAAGCAAAATTTTGGAGAACTGGAAACACCCGGATGGGAACTTACGGTCGATTTTAATCATCAGTTCTCAAACGGATTGCGGCTGAATATAATAGGACAGCTTACGGATTATAAAACCAGGGTAAAAAAATGGAATTCTGCGGCTAAAACAATACCTTCTTACAATAATTGGACTGTTTCTACTTCATACTTTGAAGGGATGGTATTGGGAGATATCTGGGGCTATCAAGTTGACCGGTTGTTCCAGGAAGATGATTTCACGAAGAATGGCGATCAATATGTTTTAAAAGAGGGTATTCCGAAGCAGACAATCCTTGAAAGCGGCACCTTCTTCTTTGAACCCGGAGATGTAAAATACAAAAATCTGGACGACGACGCTACTCAAATCAGTTATGGAGATAATACAGCAGACAGCCACGGCGACAAAGCGATTCTCGGAAACACGCTTCCACGATACCAGTTCAGTTTGCGCCTGGGAGCAGCCTGGAAGAACTTTGATTTCGATGTGTACTTTCAGGGAGTTGGAAAGCGCAGCCTTTGGGTGGGAGGTAACCTGGCCTTGCCCGGATACACTTCGGGAGAGCCTTGGTTTGAAGGGCAGGAAGATTACTGGACACCGGAAAACACGGATGCATTTTATCCGCAACCGACTGTATACGCACAGGCTATGAAGTGGAATTACCAGGTAAATGACCGTTTCCTGCTGAACATGGCGTACTTAAGGTGCAAAACTATGACCCTGGGATATACATTCCCGAAGAACCTTTTGAATAAAATCTATTTATCCAACTTAAGGGTTTACGTTACGGGTGAGAATCTTTTTGAGTTTACAGACAAAAACCTTCCTATTGATCCGGAAACGGATATCACCATCGGGAAGAACTTCACGACGGGTAAAGATGCCAGTGACTCAAGAAATTACGGAAGGAGCTATCCTTATCAGCGGGTTGTTTCTGTAGGGCTTCAACTTTCATTATAAAAGCATGTCAGTTATGAAAAAAATAGTTCGCATTTTATTCATCGGGATACTATTCATGTTGTCCTTTGGCTGTGAGGATTACCTGACAAAGGAGCCTCTTGATAGTTTCAGTGATGACAATTTCTGGACGAAGGAAACCAATGTCCGAACCTATGCACAGGAATTCTATTTGAGTTTTTTCGCCGGTTATGGCACAGACTTTACTGTATTTGGGGGATTTTTTACCGGCGACAGCTACAATGATGATATTGCATCTTCTTCACCAAAACAATTTCCCAGAACGACCGACGAGGCTTATACCTCCAGCACCTGGGATTTTACATTAATCCGTAAAGCAAATGTCATGCTCGAACGGGTTGCGAAGATGGATCTGGATAATCAGACGAAGGCTCACTGGCTTGGGGTCGGGCGTTTTTTCCGCGCTCTCCGTTACAGTGAATTGGTCAGGCGTTTTGGTGACGTGCCCTGGTATGGACGTGTTCCCAGGCCCGACGAAGAAGATTATCTTTACAAAGAGCGCGACCCGCAGGTTAACGTGGTCGACAGCATGATGAACGATATGACATTCGCCGTCAATAACATAAGGGCAGACGACGGGACGTTGCAGATCAATAAATATGTTGCAGCCGCTTACATGTCCAGATGTATGCTTTATCATGCCACATGGTTGAAGTATCACGGTGCAACAGTAAGTGTGTCGGACGTTTCAGTCACGCAGGCAAAAATCAAGTCTTTTATGGAAGCCGCGAAATGGGCTGCAAAGACCGTTATTGAATCGGGCAATTATGCAATTGGAAATACGTATAATGAACTTTTCTCATCTGCAACTCTTGCCGGGAATAAGGAGATTCTTTTTTACCGCGAGTTTGAAGCGGGAATGATCACGAATGCGTTGATGAGCTACAATGCTATCGAAGAACAAGCCGGGGGAATCACAAAAAATTGCATGGACAGCTATTTATGTGACGACGGGCTTCCTATTGCCCAATCTGTTCGTTATCAGGGAGATGATGATCCGACAGTTAAGGGTGTTTTTGCAAACCGGGACCCCCGGCTCTATCAGTGTTTTGTCGATTCGTTGCGTTTGGCCGGACTGCACATCGGAACTTCTCCCACTGGGTATCCCTGTAAGAAATTCCTGAATGAAGAATGGCTTGCTCAGGGATTGGAATATACGACCAATAACAGGAGCATAGCCGACTGTCCGCTTATCCGTTATGCTGAAGTGCTGTTAAATTATGCTGAAGCCGCATATGAACTGAGTTTAGTTGGCGGGGAAGCATTTACACAGAATGATCTGGATCTGTCTGTTAATCAGCTCCGGCACAGGAATCTGACCAGATATGGAACCAGCATCACTGCAACTATGCCCGATCTGAAAATTTCAGGAGGAAGTCCGGCCGTTATGGTTTCAGGTGTTTTGACTGTAATCAGTGATCCGGCACGCGACACCGACGTTTCGCCGATGCTTTGGGAGATCAGGCGGGAGCGTCGTATCGAACTCCTGATGGAAGGAAGAAGAAATGAGGATTTAAACAGATGGAGGAAATTTGACAAGCTGAATACAGGAACTGACTCAAAACCCAATGATATTAATATGGGTGCCTGGATTGTTAAATCAAAATACCCTGCCAACTTGTTTACCGGAACCAAACCCAAGGTGAAACTGTATTATCCCACGGGCAGTCAGGATGCCGGATATATGTGGCCGGCCTATACAGGTAACCTTCAACGGTCTTTTACAGGCGGTTCCCTGACCTCGGAGCGGGTTTATCTCAACTCCATACCTAAAGCTCAGATCACCTTGTATCAGAGCAAAGAATATGAATTAGCACAGAATCCCGGATGGGACTAGGTTTGTTCTTCCCAAATAATTAAAGTAATATGAGCTGCTGCTACCTTGCAGCAGCTTTTTTTAAATTAACTGAAATACAGAAAAATGATGAGGCAATTTTTATTCATCATAACAGCAGCTGTTCCGTTGTTGTTATCAGCTTGCCAGCCGGAAACCAAGACAATCGGGGAAAATAAAATCGTGATTGGAGCAGCCCGGACCGATGCTTATCTTCCCCTGCTCAAAGATAAGCGCGTGGGGGTTGTTGTGAACCAGACTTCGATGGTTGACTCGGTTCACCTGGTCGACTTCCTGTTGTCAAAGCAGGTCCGCATTACGGCCATTTATGCGCCCGAACACGGCTATAAAGGTACCGTTGAGCGGGGAGAGTATATTGAAAGCTCAGTCGATTCGGTGACCGGTCTTCCTGTGTTCTCCATTTACGGACGAACACGCAAACCAAACCCGGAAATGCTGAAGGGAATCGATGTGATGGTCTTCGATATTCAGGATATCGGAGTCCGGTTTTTTACGGTCATATCGACGATGAGCAATGTGATGGAAGCCTGTGCCGAAAACGGAATTAAAGTAATTATTCTCGACCGGCCTAACCCATTAGGTTATTATGTGGACGGTCCGGTCATGAAGCCGGAGTTCTCTAATTTCATAGGGCTGCATCAGGTGCCGGTGGTACACGGCATGACCCTGGGCGAATACGCCCGGATGGTTAACGGCGAAGGCTGGCTCAAAGATTCGGTGAAATGCCAACTGGAAGTCATCACGGTTGAAAACTATACGCACAATACCAAATACCAGTTGCCGGTTGTTCCCTCTCCCAATCTGCCCGATATGAAATCGGTTTACCTCTATCCGATGGTCTGTTTTTTTGAAGGGGCCGAAGTGAACGAGGGCAGAGGGACCTATAAGCCGTTTCAGCAATTCGGCACTCCCTGGTTTACCCCGCGCGATCATGCCTATGTGCCGGTTTCCATTCCTGTTTTGAGCTTACATCCTAAATTTGAAAATGATACGTGTTACGGTTACGATCTTTCGGTCAAGACGCTTGCCGAGCTTCAGGAAATAAATCAGGTTCGCCTGAATTATCTGATCGAATTCTATCAGAAATCAATTCAAAAGGAGTTATTTTTCACTGACTTCTTTGAAAACCTGGCCGGATCTGATACCTTGCGTAAACAGATTATTGCCGGTCAAACGGAAGAACAGATCAGAGAAAGCTGGCAGCCTGAACTGGATCATTATAAGGAAATGAGGAAGAAATATTTGTTGTATGATTGATGAGATTGTCAGATATTCAGATTATCAGACTTTCGGACGTGCAGATTTAGCGATTGTCAGATAATTCAGATATTAATACTATCAGATTGTCAAACGCTTAGGGTATTCAGATAAAAAAGTACAGATGGACAGGAATCAGCAATACAGGGTTTCATTGATATGCGGGCAGAAATCTCAACAACCGGAAACTCCCGCCCTCGCGGGAATAATCGCGGGCCTGTTCCTCTTTTTCCTTTTATGGACCGGAATCGCTCAGGCGCAAACACTTCGGTTTGCCCATATCACCGATACGCACATCGGGAGCAACCTTGCAGATGAGGATCTGTTGCGCACTGTGGCCGATATCAATGCCCGGCCCGATATTAGTTTCGTGATCCTGTCGGGCGATGTGACGGAATTCGGATCGGACGAGGAACTGCTCAAAGCAAAACAGATCATGGATCAGCTTAATAAACCGTGGTACGTGCTTCCCGGAAATCACGATTCGAAATGGTCGGAAAGCGGAAACAACAGTTTTATCCGTATTTTCGGGGCCGAAGAATTTGCCTTTGAAAAAGGCGGCTTTCTTTTTATCGGAACCGCCAGCGGGCCTAACATGCGCATGGCCCCCGGACTGGTTCCGCGCGAACAGGTCGCCTTCCTCGATTCGGTTCTTTCAAACATGACCAATCCGGATCAACCTGTCATCTCGGTCAATCATTATCCGCTCGACGAGTCCCTTTCCAATTGGTATGTCATTACAGACAAATTGAAAACCAGGAATATAAAGGCCACGCTTCTGGGACACGGCCATTCAAACAAGCTTCTTAATTTTGAAGGAATACCGGGTGTTATGGGGCGTTCGAACCTGCGGGCAAAAGAAGACACAGGAGGATATAACCTGGTAACCATTGAAAGGGATACGCTGTTTTATGCAGAACGCATTCCGGGAGGAAAAACACATCCCGTTTGGTGCAAAGTCCCGCTCAATGGTCCCGACCTGCGGGAAGATACCGTATCATGGCCGCGCCCCGATTATTCGGCTAACAACAGGTATCCCCAGGTCGGAAAAGCATGGGAGGTACAAGAAGACAGTGATATTGGCACGGGCATTTCCTGTTCCGGACAGACCGTTGTTTACGCAACCACCAGGGGAACGGTTGTGGCACGCAACCTTCAAACCGGCGCGTTGAAATGGACCTGCCGGACTTCGGGCAAAATTTACTCCACCCCTGCCATTTCTGATGGAAGAGTGGTATGCGCCTCAACCGACAGCTTCATTTATTGCCTTGACCTGGCGTCAGGTGAATTGGCCTGGAAGTTTAAAACCGGCAAAGCGATTGTCGCGTCTCCGGTCACTGACGGGAAAGAGGTTTACATTGGTTCCTCGGAAGGAATCTTCCGCTCCTTTAACCTGAAATCGGGTAAACTGAACTGGGAATTTAAAGGGGTGAAGAATTTTGTCGAATGCCGTCCGTTGGTTTATGCAGACAAGGTTTATTTCGGTTCCTGGGGAAATACCTTTTATGCTCTGAACAAAAAGACGGGAGGTATCAAGTGGAAAAGAGAAAAGCATACCAACCGGATGCTGTCGCCGGCCGCTGTCTGGCCGGTCGCTGCGAACGGGAAAATCTTTATCGTTGCTCCCGACCGGCGTATGACTGCGCTTGATGCCGAAACCGGCCGGGAAATTTGGGACTCCGACCGCTATTCGTGCCGGGAATCGATCGGCGTGTCGGGTGACGGTGAACTGGTTTATATCAAGAACATGACGGAAGGAAACGTCGATGCCTTTTATACCCGGACAGGAGAACAACAACTGGCATGGGAATGCAAAGCCGGTTTGGGCTACGAGATCGCACCTTCACCGATCGCGGAAGAAGACAATTTTGTTTTCGTGCCAACAACAAACGGCATCGTATGCGCGATTGACAAGCAGTCGCATCAGGTGGTCTGGAAACATAAGCTTTCGAATGCGCTGGTCAACCTGATCCTGCCGGTTGATAATTCCCGCGTTCTTGTCACGACGCTGGATGGGAAAGTTGCTTGTCTGGCTTATTAATGATTCGTCTTGCCCGGAGGTCCGTTTTGAACACATCAGGGCGATAAGCCGGGATGTACCGATGGATATCTGATCGGCGTCGGCGGTAGGATGAAGGACTCTTAATAAAAAGTCCTGTCTTCGAAAAAAAGGAAGGATCTTTTTTGATAACTTTAAAAATTATTGTTCCAATAAAAAACAGTCATGCTTGCCTTCAGAAGTTTTTTCCTTTTTGTTGTATGCCAGTCCTTATTCATAGGCTGTTCAGCACCGAAGTCTGAGTCACTTGAACCGCTGGTTGCGGGAATAAAAGAAAGATTTGCACCTGATCAGCGGGTGGCCCTTTTTAAGATAGACGTTAAAAACCAGGATGGAAGCCTGGTGTTAAAAGGGGAAACGACCCTTCCCGATGCAAAACAGGCATTGTTCGATTCACTCAGCGTCAGAAAAATTGCTGTAGTCGATTCCATACGCGTTTTGCCCGATACAACCATTGGGGAAAAACCATGGGGACTGGTAACGTTATCGGTGGGAAATATCCGGGTCGCTCCTGATCTTGCTGCCGAAATGGCTACCCAGTTGCTGTTGGGAACACCGGTAAAAATTCTTCAGCGCGTGGACAGCTGGTATCGTGTTCAGTCACCGGATAAGTATATTGGCTGGTGTGATGAGCGCGTGCTGGCTCCTTTGACCCAGGCAGATCTGGCCGTTTGGAAACAGAGTGACCGGTATATTTACAGGGGGAACAATGGTTTTGCTTTTTCGGAGGCTGAAAGCCGCAGCAGTGTTGTCTCCGATCTTGTATTGGGGGATCTGTTTGCTGTATCGGGGGAGGAAAAAGGTTTTCTGAGGATGCAATTCCCTGACGGAAGAACAGGTTTTGTACAGAAGAATGAATGTCAGTTATATTCGGAATGGATTGTGGAAGAACCAAAGGTGGATCAGGCCATTGAAACTGCAAAGATGCTTACCGGGAGTCCGTATCTTTGGGGTGGCACATCAACCAAAGGGGTGGATTGTTCGGGGTTGATAAAAACTGCTTACTTTTCGGAAGGAGTGATCCTGGCGCGCGATGCTTCGCAGCAGGCCAGATATGGCGAGATACTTTCGGTGACGGATTCCCTTGATTTTCAGCCGGGCGATCTTTTATTCTTTGGGAAGAGTAAGGAACGGATTTCACATGTGGCGATGTACATCGGAAACGGGAAATATATCCATTCGTCCGGACTCGTCAGGATAAACAGCCTGAACGCGCAGGACCCGGATTATTCCGAGAGTCACCGGAAGCGTCTGGTCTCGGCGGGAAGGATCATTCATTCGCTGAATACGGAAGAAATTGTACAGGTGAAGGCGCATCCCTGGTATAATTAGGGACTCCTCATGCCGGAGGGTATATTCAGCGAAAAAAGTAAATAAAAACGTTGCCGGTAAACCGTCTCCGTTAAATTTTGGCTACATTTCGCAGAAAGAACGTTTCGATTAAGCGAGAGCAAAGTCAAACTTGTTTGAGCTTTGCCGAGCGTGAGAAAAGTCTAGTGTAAAGAAATTAACTTCTCCCTTTAGGTCGTCAAACAGAATTTCTTTCCTGACGCATATTACGCCAATATTTTTAACGCTCCGACGCTTAGGCGATTCGGACCGCACAGAGAAGTGTTTGCTGAAGGAGAAAGCTCCGGCATTCTGAAAAATTAAATATAGCAATGTAACGGTTATGAAACAGACAAGGCGAAATTTTTTACTGACCGGCAGTCTGACTGCTGCAGCGGGATTGGCAGGAATTAAAACCGGTTTTGGAAATATGAAAAATGAACGGAAAACAAAGGTAGGGAAAGGATTAGTGTTAAGGTTTAAACCGTATGATCTTCAATTGAGACATACGTTCACGCTTGCAGGAAGCTCGAGGACGACCACCCCCGATATGCTCACCGAAATCGAATATGACGGGCTGACCGGCTACGGCGAGGCCTCCATGCCTCCCTACCTGGGAGAAAGCCAGGATACAGCGTCGCGGTTCCTTTCTTCGCTGAATCTGTCTCAGTTTAACGATCCGTTCCAGCTTGAAAATATTCTGAGTTACGTAGATGGAGTCGCTTCCGGAAATTGCGCCGCCAAAGCTTCGGTCGATATTGCGCTGCACGATTTGCTCGGAAAGATCATGGGCCAGCCCTGGTACCGGATCTGGGGATATGATCCAGCCAAAACGCCCAATACGTCTTTTACCATTGGCATCGATACTGAAGAGATCATTCGCCAAAAAGTAAAGGAAGCTTCACCCTACAAGATTCTCAAAGTGAAGCTGGGTCGCGACAACGACAAGGAAATGATCGAAACGATCCGGTCAGAAACCGCCGTGCCTTTATGCGCCGATGTGAACCAGGGATGGACTGACCGTGAAAAAGCGCTCGACATGATATACTGGCTGAAGGATAAAGGGGTGGTATTTGTGGAACAGCCCATGCCAAAAACAGCCATCGACGACAATGCCTGGCTCACGGAACGAAGTCCGGTTCCCGTTATGGCAGACGAATCGCTTCAGCGGTTGGCCGATGTTCAAAAGGCGAACGGCGTTTATTCGGGTATTAACATCAAGCTGATGAAGTGTACCGGCATGCGGGAGGCACACGAAATGCTCACGCTTGCCCGTTCACTGGGCATGAAAGTGATGATCGGCTGCATGACCGAGACATCGGTCGCAGTATCGGCTGCAGCCCAGCTTTCGCCGGCGGTCGACTGGGCCGATCTGGACGGGAATCTGCTTATTTCGAACGATCCGTTTAAAGGAGTTGACGTAATCAACGGGAAAATCAGCCTGATTAATGAACCGGGAATTGGCATCAAAAAAGTATAAAAAGGGAGACCGGAACAGGGAAACCGGAGGCCGGTGTCCCATATGCTATGCTCTTTGCCTCCGGTAAAAGCGGATCAGGCGAACTGTTCAAGCAATTCAATTCGCTTTTGGATGGGAGGGTGCGTGGCGAAAAGATTGCCGATCGAGAAGCTTTTTTCCTTATGAGAAGGGTTATCGATAAAAAGCTGTGCGACATCACGACTTTTAACTGCTTCGATGTAAGGATCCGAATCGATTTTCCGGAGCGCATTGGCCAGCGCATATGGTTTTCGGGTTATATCGGCAGCGCCGGCGTCGGCCATGTATTCGCGCGAACGGGAGATCCCAAACCGTAACAGAATCGCGATGAAATAGCAAACTGCCGATATGAGGATGGCGATCAGGATAACGGGAGCGCTGTTTTTGCCGCCCCGCCGGGAAAAGGTTCCGA
>JBDKTZ010000504.1:0-3915 GCA_039679975.1 Prolixibacteraceae bacterium | reverse complement strand
GCTTGCCTTGAGTATTGCTCCGTCGTCAACAGGGAAAGGCTGATCGTAGACGGGTGACTGAAGTTTTGGTTCACTTCCGTCGAGCGTATAGCGAATCTGCGTGAAAGGCCATGGATTCAGCAGCTCTACCCGCGTACTGTCAAGAAAGATCATTTCTTTAAAGACACCTTGCGGAGCAGGAATATGAAAATGGTATTTCTCAATGGTCAACCAATTCAGGAAAGTTCCAAGCCGGTTCATAAAATCGCTCATTTTTGCTTGTCGGTTCTCCTGTTCCGTTTGGCTTTGCCCCTGCTTAGCCGAGGCATCCCGGCGGGCCGCCTGCTTTGGCGACCACAGGACCTCACTTAAGGCGCTCATCCTGGGCAATACCCGATATTCGGCGATTGCCTCTGTAGGAATAAATTCGGTCCACACATTACCCTGGGCTCCCAATATATGTTTTGCTTCTTCCGGATTCAGTGCATCCGGGACAGGGTCAGAATGGTATACTTTTTCGAGACTGATATAGCCATTAAACGCCAAAGGTTCCAAATTCTTATCCGTACTTTGATAATAGTCAAAGTAGCAATAATCGACCGGAGTCATAATCACATCATGATTCATCTTCGCTGCTTTAATTCCTCCTGCTTCACCTCGCCATGACATCACCGTGGCGTTTTCGGCCAATCCGCCCTCAAGAATTTCATCCCACCCGATCAATGTTTTCCCTTTAGAGGTCAAAAACCGATCAATACGCCGGATGAAGTAACTTTGCAGTTCGCGCTCATCGGCCAAACCTTCCTCTTTGATCCTTTTTTGGCAGTGCGGACAAGTTTCCCACTCCTTTTTCCAGGCCTCATCTCCTCCGATATGGATATATTTCGATGGAAATAAGGTGATGACCTCTGAAAGAACGTTCTCAAGAAAGGTGAATGTTCCGTCCTTTCCGGCACAGAGAATATTTATCCCGGCACGTCCTCCGGGAGGTACGGCGGTTTGTTTGCCCCGGCACGACAATTCAGGGTAAGAAGCGATCGTTGCAGCCGAGTGTCCCGGCATTTCGATCTCCGGAATTACTGTGACGCCCCTCTCTGAAGCGTACGCAACGATCTCACGGATCTGCTCCTGCGTATAATATCCGCCATAGGTAGCTGAATCATTCGCGGTCTGATCCGGACGTTCACCCCAGGGTAAGTCTTCATGATCAACCCTCCATGCCCCGACTTCAGTCAGTTTCGGATACTTTTTGATCTCAATACGCCACCCCTGGTCATCCGTTAAATGCCAATGAAAAACATTCATCTTGTGCATGGCAATCAGATCGATATACTTTTTAATGAAATCGATCTGAAAGAAATGACGGCTTACATCCAGATGCATTCCTCTGTATCCAAAGCGAGGGTAGTCGTTAATTGTCAGGCGCGGGATCCTGATCCCCTCATCTGTTTTCGGTGACTGCTGAAAGATTTGCAACAAACTTTGTATCCCATGTATAACTCCCTCCCTGCTTTTACCCGTTATGGTGATATTTTTGTCAATCTTCAGTATATAGCCCTCCGTCTGTTCGATTTTATCATTCAGTTCCAACCTGATGGTTACCCGTGCTTTCGGATTTTCATTCAGGAATTCAGCTGCCGGCAAATCGTTCATTTGAGTAAGCAATAACGAACGTGCAAAGCGGAGTGCAGTGTCGCGCGTAACGACTTTTACTCCATTACCGATTTCATTACTTTTACCATCATAGATAATGCTGACCGGATTTGGAATAATACTGACCGGAGTTTGTTCCCGGTACAATTTACAGCCGGTAACAAGTATAAACAATGTTACCAAAGACAACAGGAACTGTATTTTCAGGTGGTTCATTGTAGTTATAATTTATTTTTAAGGTCATAAAGAACTTACAGAAATCGTGTTCCTGTTTGTCAGGAACACGATCAATTCTATTCCGATCAAAAGAATAAATTATAAAGTTACAACATTACTTCAAAAAAGAAGCTTCATCATCAAAAGGATAACGGACAAAAGCCTCAATTGCTTCGTATTCGGCCAGCCCCAGCTGGTCGTATAGTTTTGCTGTGGTTCGGTTTCGTTCTTCAGCACGCTGCCAGAATTCGCGTTTATCTTCACCGGGAAATACCGGAAAATCTTTTTGTGACTGGTGTTTAAAAATGGCTTTTCGCTTCCGCAGGAGTTCCGAAGGGCTGATCGGTACAGCCATCTCAATGTCTTCCACATCCCATTCCTGCCATGCGCCGCGGTATAGCCAAACATAGCAGTCATTCAGCCATTCATCGCCTGCTGCACGAATTAACCGAATCGCCTGAAAAATAATCTGCAGGCAAACTTCATGCGTTCCATGGGGATCCTGCAAGTCACCTGCAGCAAAAATCTGATGTGGTTTCACTTTTCGCAGCAAC
Source organism: Prolixibacteraceae bacterium (assembly GCA_039679975.1). Classification (GTDB taxonomy): domain Bacteria; phylum Bacteroidota; class Bacteroidia; order Bacteroidales; family Prolixibacteraceae; genus JBCFBK01. The sequence continues at coordinate 1,513 of JBDKTZ010000504.1, read as the reverse complement.
TCCACGACAATACTGACATCTTTTTCTGAAGCCGGGGCTTTTTTCACTGCACCGGTTTCATAAAAAGGAAGGTTAAGGAAATGAACATTTTCGTCTTTCACTCCGCAAAAACGACAGGCCGCTGAAGCCTCTCCCACCCTGATCAATCCTTTTACTGTTTTCACATAGGGAATATCAATGTCTCCCGGCTGCTTTTTCTTAAGAAACCCGATCAGTTCCTGATTGGCTTTAGCCAGTTCATCACAGGGAACATTCCGGTTCCCGAGAAGATCGACCGCGAACTGGGAAAAACGAATAGCATCGTCATCGAAAACGGCAATGTTCCCTGACGTCTGGTAGGCCACGTGCACATCGTGATTCTGATCGACCAGGCGAAGCAGCGTACCTCCCATTGAAATTACATCATCGTCCGGATGAGGACTAAAAATGATGGATCGTTTAATTGCAGGTTCGGGGCGTTCGGGACGGTTTTTCTCTGTGGCTCCGGGTTTTCCTCCAGGCCATCCGGTAATAGTATCCCGAATCTCACCAAAAACCTTGATATTCAAGTCGTAAGCTCCGCCGTAACGAACCAGCAGATCGCGCAGTCCTTCGGATTTATAGTCATCATCTGTCAGCTTCAGAATGGGTTTGTCCAGTTTTTGACTTAACCAGATCACAGCCCGCTTTATCATTTTTGGGGTCCATTCACAAACTCCGGCAAGCCACGGAGCCTTAGTCCGTGTTAATTCAGCAATAGCACCCTCATCCAAATAAACGGTGACATCATTGTGTAACTGAAGAAAGGATGCCGGTATTTCCTGGGTGACGGGTCCTTCTGCCATTTTCTTCACAACGGCTGATTTGGTTTTGCCCCAGGCGGCAAATATGATTCTGCGGGCACTCAATATGGTATCGATACCCATCGTAATCGCACGGTGAGGAACAGCTTCCTCATTTCCAAAATCCTTTGCGGCATCGGCAATCGTAACGGAATCGAGCTTTACCAGACGAGTTGTTGAATTGATGGTCGATCCGGGTTCATTAAAGCCAATATGACCGGAACGGCCGATACCCAGTAATTGCAGATCGATACCGCCTGCGGCCCTGATTTCTTCCTCGTAGGAAGAGCAAAAATCGGCAACCTGATCAATTCCCAGAGTTCCGTCCGGGATATGAATATTCGCAGGGTCAATATCAATATGGCCAAACAAATGTTTATGCATGAACCAGACATAGCTCTTCCGGCTTTGCGGATCCATCGGATAATATTCATCCAGATTGAATGTAATCACGTTTTTAAAGCTCAAACCTTCTTCCCTGTGCAAACGGACAAGCTCCGCATAGATTTTTTTTGGCGTCGATCCTGTAGCCAGTCCCAATACCGCCATCTCACCTTTAAGCTGTTTTGTTCTGATCACATCTGCGATCATCCCGGCAATTATTTTGGCACCTTTGGCCTGATCTTCCATAACCGTTATCCGAAGCTTTTCTACAGCTTTTTCAATGTAATTAAGCTTATTGACCATATTCC
>JBDKTZ010000065.1:0-7032 GCA_039679975.1 Prolixibacteraceae bacterium | reverse complement strand
CAGAAGCCAGTCCTGACCACAAACGGCTTTTTCTTTCTCAAATAAGGAAAGCTGATCTTGCCCAAATAAGGACAGCGCCAGCATGAAATATGATATAAATAATAAACTCTTCATAGTTATTGGTTTAAGTACTATTCTTTTTCCCCTGTAATAAACAGGTTTTGATCTCTGAGAAACATGAAAGTCCCGGAAATAAAAGTAATCGGCCTTTTTATTTATCATAGTACGTACTGTTCTGTGCTATTCTGCAAAAATAAATAAAAATTTAAATTATCCAAACGAATTATCCTGAACTATTTAGATTTGCCGTACCAAAAACAAGCCACTGCATACTTCACCGGTCCACCAAACGTTTGCCACGATTCCATATCAAACCGAAACGATTTGTTAAAAGGAATGGCATCCAGGCTGCGTACCCTTGAATTGACCGAAACCCCGCCTTCACCGGTATTGGCATTCCCGACGGGCTGCGTGATAAAAAGTTCATTAAATGTTTCCGGGTGACCCCAGGCATAGCCATAATAGTCTTCCGTGCCGGTGCCAAAATGGTCAGGAAATGTACTGCCGTCAATATATATTTTTTCGTCGCCTTCACCCCACCAGCCGCGAAACCACTTCTCTGCCTGCAGCACATCGCCCACATACAGTCCTGCTTGATTGTCGAGATCAATGTAGGCAAAGTCCTTCGCTGTTTTTGCCGGCATTTCTCCCACCGGGTTATATCGGGCATGGAAATACATGGAACGATCATCCCATTTCCAATCGCCTGCGGCGATCTCAATTGTTCCGGCAACTGCTTTTTTTCCTTTGTTTATTAACTGAACGACAGCCGATTTTTTGTATGGCATCACCCAAAAGCAGGCCAGGTCACCATTCAGGTCAACTTTCCGGTACCAGTCCGAAACCGTCAGAAGCTGATCGCCGCAGCCAAAGAAGAACCCGATAGGCACTTCAACGGTAGTTAAACCATCAAACCTGATGCGTATCCAGGTGTCTCTTACGGCCTCATCTATGTCGTCCGCCTTTAGTGAAAGCAATATTCTTCTTAGTGAACCTGGTTTGCTGACCGTGAAAGACTTTGTTTCCTGCGGATTAACCGAATAATCGTAAACGGATGTCTTTTTCTCACCCTGTCCCCGGGCATCCCGTGCTGAAAGTTTCATGAAACCGGACAATTCCTTGTTTGTCCGGTCAATCATCTCTTTGTAAACAGCGGGGGTTCCTTTTGAGAAACTTTCAACGGGAGTATCCTTTCCATATAACCGGTAATTGATATTATACCAGAAACCGGTCCCGGCATCTCCTTTGGCCCGGTCGGAGGTAATCTTAAGATGCTTCTGAAAAAGGATCGGGGCATACAGGTTATGCCCCGGCTGACATCCCGGGTTCATGTTGAGCGTGTCACGGTCGACCGAGCGGAATGACAACGGGTAACCGATCGCTGTATTCTGCCCGATCAGTTCTCCTGTGGTTTCCGCTTCCCAAAACGGGACTTCGCTGCCGTCGATAAAAAAACGCAGGTTATTCTTTTGCTTCGGATGTCCTCCCGTCCAGAAACGGGTTATTGCACCCGGCCCTTCCGCATCCATCACCACATATTCCTCCCTCCCGTTATGAACTTCCTTGCGGATATAATTACTCCAGTCTTCATTGGCATACCAGCCGTCACCGTCTTTTACCACCGACTTTCGTTCATAGCTGCTCGCCTGAAGCAAACGGTAAGATTCTGAAGGCATACGTGCAACTACTGTACGGTCGGTCAACTCCCGCAACAACGTTCCAAAAGTGATGGCGGGTCCGGCTTTAACTGCTTTTTCTTTCTCATAAACAGGAAGCTGACTTTGTCCGGACAGGGACAAAACCAGCATAAAAAATGAAATCAATAATACGCTCTTCATGTAAGTTGGTTTAGGTTTAGTTCTTTTGGGAACAAGACAATTTTGATTGCAGCGTCGTGCTGTACTGTCCTGTATCGCCTTGTAAAAATAGTTTAAAAAAGCAGATTACCAAAAAAAATAATCAATTGTTACATAGTATCTTCACCTGAGAGTTATGATCCCATAATCATTTTTAAACACCCTTCATATTAATCTTCTTTATCAATCCACACTTTCATCTTTCCAGGTTCGCGGTTGTCCCAGGAAAAATAAGGAATAAAGGTTAGTTTTTCAGATCCGGAACCGGTTTCCAATTCAGAAATTCACTAGGTTTGCCGATATTCGGGAGCGACGTTTTCCTTTTGAAGTCGGTTTCGCCGTCGGCTGCGGGATTTTTGGAAAAGTACTTCACCTCGAACCCGGAGGAAAGGTGTTGCACTCATGTTGTTCCCAAAAGCGGGGGAACAACACGAGTGCAAAAGTCCGATTAAGTCTCATCGCTTTGAATCTTGATGGCTGTTCCCGCTAAATTACGGGTTTAAAACTTATTCTTTCACCTTTTCCCGTGCTGATTTCAATCATATCGGCACCTGAACGGGAAGTTTCACGGTTATTTTTTATGATGGTGGTCTCCTTCCAGGGTAACCTTATTTTCAGGGTCTTCCCCGCTTCGCTGAAAATTTCTACCTGTGAAACCTTCCCGTTCCTTAATGACGCACTGACCAGAAAAGCCCCTGCTGCGCGCAGATTACTGAATTCGGCATCTTTTTCAAGCGGCCAATTGGGAAATAACCTGATAGTGCCATTATAACTTTGCATCAGGCATTCGTTGATGACAGCGGGCAGAGCAAAGTTTTCAAACCAAACTCCCATTTTATCCATATACCCGTAATCGGTCAGATCATTGTACCGCCCGTGAACCTGAAGAACTTTGTCAGATGCAGTGCCATTCGGCAATAAACAATAATTAACCTGTCTTTTGAATTTCTCCAGGTCCAGCATCCCGATGCGGGCTGCCTGCAAATTATGAAAAACGAGATCATTCCCTCCTTCATTTTGTTGATTCCGGTAACTGTTTCTCAGCAGATCCATCGTTTCCGGGTCGGAATGCAAACCGTGATCTTCCCCCGGAAAAACACTAAACAGGGCGAGGGGGACGTTATAAACCACCTCTGCATGCTCTCCGGGAGCAGAAACAAATACGTGACCATGATCTTTGGAATTCGCAACAGAATAGTCCGGAAAGTTGGAGAGGATCTCTTTAACATCTTTAATCAATTGCTCTTCCCGGATATTCATTTCCAGCAAGTTCGATGCCTCCAAAAATGCCTTAAAAATAAATTTTGTCAGGGAAAGATCAGCATTGCAGTCGTAATTGTATTTAAAACCCGGTCTTAATCCGTATAATTCAGGGGGCACGGTCGGAAAAATATGGTATTTCCCATCGTTCCATTCCGGTCCGTGCGCTTCAGTCCGTTTCATATATGCCACTAAAAATTCGACCGCTGCTTTTATCGGGCCATAAGCCCGGTTCCTCAGGTATTCCATATCAGCCGAATACAGGTAATGCCACCATAAACCCTGCACAGCCCAGGGTGTTTCACAGATCTCCCAACCCCAGGTAGGTACGGGATACGGGTTCATGTTCATATCGACAGGATAAGCGCTATGCGGGAAGTATGCTCCCGGCAGCTTATAATATTCTTTTGCCCACTTCTGACTCACATCCATCAGAAATTCAACCAAATTCACATACAACAAATTCTTTTCAAGATGGTTACCGGAAAAAGTGACCCAAAACGGTTGCTGCGTATTGTAGTTCATATGGTAATCTCCGTGCCAGGCTGTTCCGATATCCCGGTAACTCCAGTTTGCAAACAGTCCGGGAGTACTCACGCCGTCTTTGACCGCACAGTTTAAAAAATAAAGGTTTTGATACCATATCTGTTCCAGAAATCCGTCATCTAAAAACACACCCGACTTTTCCCAATACGTTCTCCAGACCTGCTCTCCCTGGCCAAAGGCTTTCGTACAGGAATTATTGTCGATCTGTATCCGGCAGGTCGCTTCCTTTTCAACCACCGAATCGAGGCCTTCCGATAACAAAACACAGCCAATTAAATTTTCACGGCTCGCAAAGCTTCCTTCCAGCGGTGCCATTTCCTGTTCTACTCCTTTCCAGTTTATTCTGGTCGTTTTTTCAAGTGAAGCGCTAAATACCGCCGACAGGCGGAAAGCCTTGTCTTTGGGATGCCCTTTTCCGATATCATAAAACTCCGGCTCTTCATAGGGTAAAGTTTGCCTGAAAGAGATGGATCCTGAGTCCAGGTTTTCTTCAGTCTTGTATTTCGGAAATTCCCGGGGTGTGGTCGGATCAGGAATAACTTTTACCCGGTCAAAAATATTTTCACAGAGATGACCGTTCTCATCGGTCAGCCGGATCCACAACCGGTCTTCCCTCATATCTGTAAATACCTGCAGCGTGACTTTTCTGCCGTCGTTCCGCAACAGGTATACTTCGCACAATCCGTTGGATATATCCAGCTTGTGTCCGAGCAACTCCGCATTTCGGCGGTCAAAACCCAGCAACAGGGATCCACAGGGGAAAGGGCGGGGATATGGCTTTCTGTAATTTTCAGCCGTCATGATGCTGTATTCCCGGTACCAGTCATCTTCTGTCAGGACTTTCAGGCTGTCCGGTATCGACCTGACTTTACTGAAAACATCATCGAAGGTACCAATCTTTTCCTTATTGTTCTCAGCGATACGGATGTCCCAAACGTTGTTATGTCCAAAATGGATCAGTATCCCGTCGGGCCGGGTTGTCACCACCGCACCTAATCCGCCGTTGCCCAGCAAAGCTCCTTCAAAGAAATGAACAGCAGGACGATCACTTGTCAAAGGATGAAGCTTCGCTCTTTCAAATGAAGATAATTTATCTCCAAAGCTTTGAAAGCAAATCAGGCAGAACAAATTACTAAACAAGATGATTTGTAAAATTATTTTTTTCTTCATTGGAATAATTTTTTAATAAGAAGCAACGGTCTGTCATCATGAAGTGATTTTATCTGATTTTTCCTTTTGAAGCGAATATTGTCCGTATTCACGAACAAGGCGGACGATGAGATCGTAAGTTTGACCGGAAACACCGGACGACACCGAATGATCGGACTGAAAAATATACCCGCCCCCTTTAGCTGCATTGAGCCTGTACAGCACTTCCTGCCGGATTAACTCCTCATCGCCGGTTTCCCAGATCTGGATGTTGCTGTTCCCGCAATAACCGATCCGGTTTCCATACTTCTTCTTCAGGTCAACGGCATTCATTCCGGCTTTTACTTCAAGAGGGTTATAGGCATCCACACCTATTTCAATAAAATCCTCAAAGATCAGGAGTACGTTCCCGCAACCATGATAGATCACCGGTAGTCCGTGCCGATGGCATTCATCAATCATTGCCTTTACCCACGGTTTAAAATACGCCCGCCAATATTCGGGATCAAAAAACAGGGTCTTTTGATACGCAACATCTCCCCAGATGACCATGCCGTCAAGTAAACCGGCAGCTGCTTCTATCTGCGCTTTTAAACAATCATAATAAAACTGCCCGATCCGGTTGATCGCATTCCCCATTTCGTCAGGATACATTCCCATCCAGAACAGGGAATTCTCCTGCCCAACCAAGCGGGTCAGGCACTCGGAACATTCGATCATACTCCCGAAGACCGGAAAATCAGGCCGCAACTTTTTCACTGTTTCAATCCACGCGGGCGAGTTTCGCTCAAATCCGTCACCTACTCCTGCGATCTGGTTGTCGCCTGGTTCGTAGTAACGTCTTCTGTCAAACGGATCATCAAATTCGAAGCCTTCCAGCTTTTCAATTGTATCGATATCCCAGGCGATAAATTCGGGCATCGGGAAATCGAATCTTTTGCGCATGGTGGTCAAAAAGCCTGTTTTCACAACCACCTCGGTCTCATCTTCTCTGATCGTTTCAAACGGCCGGATCCTGGGATCCATATTGGGAATCGTGACGATCCAGTCAAGATCGTAATAATAGTAAGGGTCAGCATTGTTCGGAAGGCTGAGTTCCTTTCTCCATCGTTTCACGAAACTTCCCCAGAAAAAGTCGCTGATGGGCACCCGGTCCGGTTCTTCATGCCTTAAACTTTTATTCAGACGTTCCAGTTTCAGCAAACAATTGGATGTTCTGTCCGTCTTTATTGATTTGTACTCCTGTTCCATGTTGTTATTCAGCTAAATCACATGCATATAATGGCTTTTACTCCTGCAAAATGACGAGGTCGTCGCGACGGCTTTCGGGTGTCACTTTTAACCATTCAATTTTTCCGTCTTTCACGCGACCTTCGATCGTCGTCCGATGAGGAGCATGCAATTTGAACGAAACATCCCAGTCTTTGGGCCAGGCAGGCAGCAGATAGATTTTTTCGGAGTAGGGGTCTGCCTGTAATACCATGGATTGAAATGCTTTCATCAATACGCCTCCGTGATCCTGATCGGGAGTCCAGTCGTAATTTGGTCCCCAAAAAGCCGGGAAACGTGAATTTTGATCAAAGTTTTTTGATCTTGCGACCAGATTTTCTTTTGCCTGAGCAGCCAATCCCAGGTAAGCCATAAAAATATCATCCTGCCTCCATCCAAAGTCACCTTTATCCCAACGGTGTTCAAGGGCATTTTTTGCATAGTCAAGGTCGGCATTTCCTGTTCCGTAAAGCCTGAACGGGAACACGGCATATAACTCGGGATTTTCCACATTCTGCTTTTCCTCAAATTTTTCAGCAGGAGCAAGCGCTTTTCCCGAGGGTGTTTCCCGTAAAGGGATTTCCGGGAGTTTTGCCTGAAACGTTTTCCAGTATTGTTTATCCTGATCGCTCGTCAATTCTCCGGACAACCCCATTAATCGCCTGGTTATGCTGTGAAGCCCTGCCAGTTCAGGCATCGGATTGGTGCAGTTCCACCATGTTTCGCAGGCCATAGACGGATACATGACCAGTTTACCCGATCCGCTCGTTTTATAGTAATTGTCAAAAAACCGGTTCACATCATTGGCCACCGGGATAATTCTGTTTTTCAGAAAATCCTGATCCCCGGTATAGTCATAATAATCGAGCATCATGAATACCAGCTCAGGTCC
>JBDKTZ010000616.1:0-14624 GCA_039679975.1 Prolixibacteraceae bacterium | reverse complement strand
CGGACAATGACGCACTGGCGGAGCTTGTTACTGAAAAAGTGACACAAATTGAAGGCATTATTAAAACGGAAACCATGGTCGCGTTCCGGGCCTTCTCCAAGTATGACCTGGCCGCGATTTTCGAAATTGACTGACTCGTCGCTCCATGTGCGGACTGAGCACAAAACAGCAGAAAAGAGAGGTTTGTGACCCTTTTCAGTCTCCATTATGATTTTACAGAAAATTAACGGAAAAAATTTGGAACAACCGAATTAATGGCGCTATTTTTGCTACTGAAAAACGTTTTTAGTCGAAAATACTATTATGGAGAAAGATGAAATCATAAAGAATGAAATTTTAACCCAGGCACAAAAACTGTTTCAGCAATTCGGTCTGAAAAAAACGACTATGGATGAAATCGCGGCGGCCTGCGGAAAGGCTAAGAGTACGCTCTATCATTATTTCAAAAGTAAGGAAGAGGTATTCGACGCAGTGATTCAGATGGAAGTTATCAACCTGCGGAAATATGTCAAAAGCAAGGTGGAAGAACGCAAGGGCATGGTCGCAAAAATCATTACCTACACCCTGGAATTTTATCGGGAAGTTTTTCACCGGGCCAATCTTTACCGGATCATCAGCCAGGAAAATGCAGCCGAAGCCACTGCCCGGAAAAATTTCATGAAGATGATGGAATTCGAAAAATCATACATTACCCGGATCCTCGAAGACGGTTATGATGCCCGGGAATATACTAATGTGAACAAGGGAGATATTCCCTGGGTGGCTGAAACCTTTCTGGCGGCCTTTTACGGAACAGTTTTGTATGTCATGGAAAAGGAAGGTTTCTACAATGAAGAAGAAATCGTTAAAGCTGTCCATTATTTTGTGCCGAAACTGCTCGCATAAAATTTTTGAATCATTACCGACTAAAATATGCATTTAGTTTTCTGGTAGAAAAAAAATAAAAAAACCAAAAATATGAAGACAATGAAATTATTGATTGCATCTGTTTCTGCCGGGGTACTCCTTCTCTCAGGTTGCACTTCAGGGACAAACGATCGCGGTGCCTCAGAGATTAGTCAGCCTGTCCGGGTAAAAGTCACCGAAATCGGCTCAGGCAGCAAAAACAGTGATCCCTCATACATCGGTACCATTGCCGAATCGCAGGCCATTCCTTTAAGTTTTTTGACTTCAGGAACTGTCGAGAAGGTGCTAGTCAACGAAGGCCAGCAGGTCAGAAAAGGCCAGTTGCTGGCGGTTCTGAGCGATGAGAACTACCGCAATGCCTGGCAAATCGCCTCCTCGAAAGAAGCGCAGGCGCAGGATGCTTTTAACCGGCTTGAGCCGGTTTATAAAAAAGGAAGCCTTCCTGAAGTCAAATACATTGAAATTAAAACCGCCCTCGAACAGGCCAAATCAATGGCTGCCATGGCCGAAAAAAGTCTGAAGGATTGCAAACTCTATTCGCCCGCGAATGGGATGATCGGGAAGAAAATGATCGAGCCGGGCATGAGCATTATTCCCGGGAATCCTGTTTTTCAACTCGTTAAGATCGAGAGAGTAAAGGTAAGCTTCCCGGTACCGGAAAATGAGATTTCGTCGATCGCCAAGGCTCAAAAAGCCAGTATTCATGTTTCAGCCATCGGTGACCGGCTGTTTGAAGGCAAGGTGAATGAAATTGGCGTGCTTTCAAATTTGCTGTCCCACACCTATACCGTCAAAGCCGAACTGGACAATCCCGAAAACCTTTTGAAACCCGGCATGGTGTGTTCAGTAGTGCTCAGCAACCCGGAACTCAGCAGCCGGATTGTCATACCCATGTCGGCCGTGCAACAATCAGCCAACGGCGAAAAATTTGTTTATACGGCCAACCAGAATACCGGTAAGGCTGAAAAGAAGCCGGTTACAGCCGGACCGCTCACCAGCAGCGGCGTTGTTATTATCAGCGGCCTGGCCGCCGGCGACCTGCTGATCACAGAAGGCTGCCAAAAAATAGCTAAAAATTCACCCATCCAAATTCTCCGGTAATGAAGAAAAAAATGGGAATCGTCGAATCTGCCATGCGCTATTGGCAGATTATGGTGATGCTCATCGTCATGATGGGGATTATCGGGATTTATGCGTTGTTGGTTATGCCTCGCCAGGAGTTTCCCTCCTTCACCATCCGCCAGGGACTGGTAATCGGGGTATACCCGGGAGCCGGCTCGGAAGAAGTGGAAGAACAACTCACTTCGAAAGTGGAAAAATACCTGTTCAGCTATAAGGAGATCAAAAAGAAGGATACCTACTCCGTTTCGAAAGACGGCATGATGATCGTTTTCGTGGAGCTGGATAACAGCGTCAAAAACTCGGACGAATTCTGGGCCAAGCTGAATCATGGGCTGAATACCTTCAAGTCGCAGTTGCCTTCGGGCGTACTCGCCCTGGTTACGAACAGTGATTTTGGCGATACCTCGGCGCTGCTTATTGCTTTGGAAGCCGACAATTTAAGCTACCGGCAGCTCGAAGAGTATATGAATGAACTCGAAGACCGGCTGCGCCGCATCGAATCGGTCTCGAAGTTAAATCACATCGGACTTCAGCCTGAACAAATCAGCATTTACCTGGAAAAGGACAAGCTGACCAATTATGGCATTACACCCACCACGCTGCTGGCAAACCTGTTTACACAGGGATTCACCACCGTAAGCGGTACCGTCGATAATGAAAATTACCTGGCGCCGATCCATATTTCACCATCGTTCAACAACGAGCAGGATCTTGCCGGGCAGATCATCTACTCCGATCCCACAGGCAACATTATCCGGCTAAAAGATGTGGCGCGCATTGTTCGTGAATACCCGGACCCGGACAGCTACATTACCAACAACGGGCACAAATGCCTGCTTATTTCCATGGAGATGCTTCAGGGAAACAACATCGTTCAGTACGGGAAGGAAGTGGACGAAGTACTTCAGCAATTCCAGTCGGAGCTTCCCCAAGGAGTGAACATTGAACGCATTGCCGATCAGCCGAAGGTTGTGGATCATTCCATCAGCAATTTTTTACTGGAAATGGGCTATGCCATTATCGCAGTCATCCTGGTGACCATGATCCTGCTTCCCCTGCGGGTAGCTACCGTTGCCGCATCGACCATCCCAATCACTAGTTTTATCTCGCTCGGGATCATGTTGCTGGGAGGAATGGAGTTAAATACGGTCACCCTTGCTGCCTTAATCGTTGTTTTGGGGATGATCGTGGACAATTCGGTAGTGATCCTCGACAGCTATATGGAAAAACTCGATCATGGCATGTCGCGCTGGCATGCGGCGATCAGCAGTGCCCAGACGTTCTTTAAAGCGATTTTTTCTGCCACGCTCGCAATCAGTATTACCTTTTTCCCCTTCCTTTTTACCCTTAAAGGAATGTTTCGGGACTTTGTAGAGCTTTTCCCCTGGACACTGACCATTACCCTGGGCATTTCCCTGATGGTCGCCATGTTTCTGATCCCGCTGATGGAATACGTCTTCATCCGTAAAGGGTTTAAACAACCGGAAGGCCTGAAAAAACACCGGTCCATGCTCGACTTCATTCAGGACACTTACGAAAAATGGCTGGAACGGGCATTCCGGCACCCGCGCATCACCATGACGGCAGCATTGATCGCGGTCCTTGGCGGCATTTTCCTGTTTACGCTGGCACCCCAGCGCCTCTTTCCTACTGCCGAACGGGACCAGTTCGCCGTTGAAATTTATCTGCCGCAGGGAAGTTCACTGGATCAGACGACTGCGGTCACCGACAGCCTGGAGAAGATCCTGAAAGCTGACAGCCGGGTAGTATCGGTAACGGCATTTAACGGGACCAGTTCGCCCCGGTTTCATACCACCTATGCTCCCAATTTACCGGCAAAAAACTATGCCCAGTTCATTGTCAATACACACTCAAACCGCGAAACGATCGCGATGCTCGATGAATACACCCCCCGATATGCTGAACATTTTCCCAACGCGCACATCCGTTTTAAGCAGCTCGACTACCAGGATGCCGCCTTCCCGATCGAAGTGCGCATCTCGGGAACTGATCTGAATCAATTGAAAACGGCAGCAGACTCGCTGGCGATAAAATTGAAAACAGTCGAGCACCTGACCTGGGTGCATACCAATTATGAAGAAATGGTCCCGGGAGCTAAGGTCACTCTCGATCCGGTGGAGGCAAACCGGCTGGGGATCAACAAAACAACAGTCTCGACCAACCTGGCTGTCCGCTTTGACGGGCTGCCGCTTACCACGCTCTGGGAAAAAGATTATCCGGTTTCGGTAAAACTAAAGGCGGAGCGCCAGGGAGAACCTGAATTCGGAGATATTGAGAATGAATATATTCATTCGCTGATCCCCGGGATATCGGTTCCTCTAAGGCAGATCGCGCAGGTTGAACCGGAGTGGACCCAGGGGAAGATCGTTCGCCGCAACGGGGTTCGCACGATCAGCATTCTGGCCGACGTTACGCGTAATGCCAATACCAATGAGGTTTTCCGCCAGGTCAGAAACATCACAAAAAATCAAAATCTGACCGAAGGTCTGCAGGTCAGTTACGGAGGCGCGCACGAATCAGATGCCGAAAATCTTCCCCCCATCCTCAGCGGGCTTACTATCGCCATTTTCATCATTTTCATGATCCTGGTCTTCCACTTCCGTAAGATCAATCTGGCATTACTGGTACTCGGATCGGCAACGCTGAGCTTTATCGGGGCGATGGCCGGCATCCTGCTTTTGGGCAAGGAAATCGGACTTACCTCCCTGCTGGGGATCGTCAGTCTGATCGGCATCCTGGTACGAAACGGGATCATCATGCTTGACTATGCCGAAGAGCTTCGGCTGGTTAAACGGAAAACTGTGCTTGACGCAGCCATGGAAGCAGGAAAGCGGCGAATGCGACCGATCTTTCTTACCTCAGCCGCAGCGTCAATGGGCGTGATTCCCATGATCATCAGCAACAGTTCACTCTGGGCGCCCATGGGAACCATTATCTGTTTTGGTACGATGACTTCCATGGTATTGCTGGTACTGATTCTGCCTGTAGCCTATTGGCTGATCTTCCGCAAACTTGATCAAAAGAACACGATTCTAAAAAAAGAGCCAAACAAAATGAAACCAGCTATTTTGACATTCTTTATTCTGATGGTTCTAAGTCCTGTATTGAAGGCTCAGAATAACAACTATACCCTGGACCAATGTAAAGTACTGGCACTTCAAAATAACGCCGAAGTAAAAAACAAAGCGCTCAGTATTGAATCGGCACAGGAAGTAAAAAAGGCTGCATTTACCAAATATTTTCCCCAGGTCGAAACCACCGCCTTGACCTTCAGGTTCGACAAACCGATGATGGAAATGGAACTGGAAGGCGGCAATTTGCCGGTGTACGACGGTAATCCGGCGAACCTGCCGGGAGCAACGCAATTCGCTTACTTTCCGGGCGGGACTTTTTCGCTCCTGGAGAAAGGAACGATCGGCATGGCCACGGCTATCCAGCCGCTCTACGCCGGCTCGCAGATCAGCACAGGGAACAAGCTGGCGGCGCTGGGCGTCGAAGTAAGCGAACTGCAACTGACCTCTGCAAAAAACGAAATCGTTCTGCAAACGGAAAATCAGTACTGGCAGATTATCTCCCTGAATGAGAAAAAGAACACCCTGGAGAAGTATATCGCGATGGTCGATACGCTGCACAAAGAAGTTGCCGATGCCTGGCAGGCAGGGCTCATCACCCGGAATGATCTTTTAAAAGTTGAACTGAAACAAAACGAACTGCAGATGAACAAGCTAAAACTGGAAAACGGGATTGAACTGGCCCGGATGGCGCTCTGCCAGTATATCGGCGTGACTTACAGCCCCGACGTCTCGTTTACTGACCGGATTCCCGAGACCCGGACCCCACCGGCAATCTATACCGACCACCGGCAGGCTCTTGGTAACCGGGCCGAATACCAAATGCTGCAAAGGAGCACCGAGGCTGAAAAATACCAAACCCAAATGACACGGGGAGAATATATGCCCCAGGTTGGCGTCGGGGTCAGCGCCTTGTACCTCGACATCATGAACGACAGCGGAAACGCCTACGGAGGAGTTTTTGGCACTGTAAGAATACCGCTCTCCGGCTGGTGGGAAGCTTCGCACAAAATGAAAGAACGGCGCCTCCGCGAAGAGCAGAACAAAAACATGGTGAATGACAATACCGAAAAATTGCTTTTGCAAATGCAGCAGGCCAAAAATACCCTCGATGAAGCCTGGAAACAAGTTCAATTGGGTGAAAGGGCAATCAGACAAGCCGAAGAAAACCTGAAAATAAACCGTGACCACTACGAAGCAGGCCTCATCAATGTGTCTGATATGCTGGATGCGCAAGCGCAATTTCAGGAGTCACATAACCAATACATCGATGCATTGACGCATTACCAGGTTTCGACAGTGAATTATCTGCAGTTAACAGGAAGATAATCTGGGAAAACAGTTGCAGGCAGGGAGTTTTACTGTTTTATAATTCCAATAAAATTAACTATCTGGTTAAATTATTTGGTTAATTATTTGGATTTCAATTTAACGCAGTTTAATTTTGATCATGTGTTTTAATTTTGGTTAAATGTAAATCATAAAGCCATGATAAAAGACCAAATCGGGACAAACGCCGGAAGGATCTGGCATTTCCTAAATGAAAACGGTGAAAGCAATATTTCAGAGATTAAAAAAGCATTATCCATGAAAGGATCAGAAGTCAGAATGGCACTTGGATGGCTGGCGCGCGAAAATAAAGTATTCTTTTTTGCAGATGAAGACCATCTTCGCGTAATTCTTCTGGAATGATCCGTTTACAGGAATTTTTATGTAATTAGCCTGTAATTTCTTTTAACAAACCTGCGGGTATTATTGTTTTGCATGAATACATGTAATCTCTGATCGCTCAATTCATGGATGAAAGAAAGGAAAAGGGGATTTCCGTAAAGAGCCAGGAAAAAAACATACGGCATCAACGGATGTTGTTATTTGGCAAGCTGATCTATAATCTGGTATCCTGGAACATCCTTCTGCGATTGTTTCTGTTTTTAAATATTTTAATTTATCCGGAAATAGTCACATCGGGTGCCAAGGTGTTTCAGCTGATGTACGGGAATGGCTGGATTATCGGCGTTATGGCATCGGCCGTGGCGTTAATTACCTGGCTTCAGGAAGATGTTTTATTTTACCGCTACTTGTCCAAAAGAAGTCTTGGAGTGCTGATGTTGCTCAGAGTTACCTTTCTGGCGGTTATTCTGATTATCGTCTTTCTGGTCGTCTCGCTTTATCATTATCATGACAAAATTTTCACCGGCTTTTCCGAATATTTATTGCTTGTCAAATGGTTCTTCCTGAACAACGCAGCCCTGTACCTGTTTATCGTAGGGATCCTGATCTCGTTCATCATCAACTTTTCCAAAGCAATAAAATCGAAGGTGGGCTATGAAAATTTCTACAGGATCATATCAGGTTATTACCGGAAGCCGCGCGAGGAAGACCGGATCTTTATTTTCATCGATCTGATTTCTTCTACCCGTTATGCGGAATTACTGGGGCATAGAAGATACAGTGCCTTTCTGCAGGCTTGCTTCATGGAACTGGGATTGCTTGAAATCAAGTACCGCGCCATGCAGTACCAGATTATCGGCGATGAAGTGGTGCTTAGCTGGAAGGCGTCAAAAATCAAGAACTTCAGAAATGCCGTGAATTTTTATTATGAATTTGCCGACCAACTACACCGGAAACGAAGTTATTTCAGGAAAGAGTTTGGCATCATTCCAAAGTTCACCGCCTCGATCAATTCAGGAAAGATCATGGTTGCCGAAGTAGGGACAATAAAAAGCGAAATTGCCTTTCACGGAGATGTCCTGAATACGGCGGCAAGGATTCAGAAACAGTGTAAAAGTTATAACAGACGGTTATTGGTTACAAAGAATTTTGCTGAGAAATTTCGCGAAGTCTCGTTTGGTTATCAAATCGAATGGCTCGCTCTCGATCGCTTGCTGGGCAAACAAAATCCGGTGGATATTTATGCCATTGAGCCTCTGGGAAAAGATCTGCTATCGGGATTATCTTGCCGTGCAGAAGTTATTGAAGAGGACGGAAAAAAAGAACCTGCGTGACCGCTAATTCGCCATCAGATGCATGACGACGAAAACCACGGCAGCAAGAATAAAGCCGTACATAAAAACGTCATAAGCAGTACGGAGTAACTTATATTTACGAAATAATGATTTCCCCAGATAATATTGATCCTTGATCATATTTGAATACAGGTAATCGTAGTCGTTCATCATTTCTTTCATTGCTTCCTGGTAACGCGGATAATTGATTTGATGAAAATTTCCGAAAAAAAGCAGGTTTACCCGTCGTGCCTTCAGATCATCTTCAGTATATTTTTCTGAGTTGAGCAGCGGCCGGCACGAAAGAATGGCAAAAACAAGCGAAAGCAGGCTGCAGAAGAAGAGGATGATAACCGGAATAAGCAATTCGTTCCGTGGAAAAGAGTTACCCAAAAGATTTGAAAAGGGTTGAGCGGACATTAGTGCCGCCGAAACAGATAACAGCACAGAGTTAATTGAAATGAGGATATTGGCTTTTTTGTCAGCAATGGCGCTCAGACGCATCTGATTGCCTGCAGTAAGCCGGAACATGGATTCAACCCCTTTTTCGGTTGAACGCGAGGTTGAATTTGTCTTTTTCGGCTTCATCGTTTCCTGTTCACGGATCAGCTCTTTGACTTTTTCAATATTCTGCAGTTTCACGGGCTGAAAATGAGCCAGGGCATAACTGGTATAGAACTGTTGCCGCTCCATGAAAGCCAGGGTGCTCTTCCAATAATCCAATGGCTGTACTTCGCAGTTTGTACAGATTGAACGTTCTTTGCGCAGTTTTTTTGAAATAGAAATAAAATCAGGATCACCAAGATGAGAGACATCGGCATCCATAATGACTTTTTCGGGCAATGTAAGCGGTTCATGGTCACGTCTGGTGGCGTGAATACATGCTTCGACCGTTTGGAGAATAAACGGTTCAACAGGGCATTTCTCAAAAAAAGATCTTACTGTCCGGATACTAAACGATTCATGATCTTCCGGTTGGATCAGGTAACCAACGTCGTGGAACCAGGCTGCAATCAGCACGGCCTGCATTTCGGGCTCACTGAGTTTTTCTTCTTTACCAATCTTTTCGGCCTGCCCCGCAACGTTCAACGTATGATCCAACGTATGAAAAAGGTATTTCGGATCGTTATTCTGTCTGAAATAATCAATGACAAACAATTTGGCGTTATCTGTTATTTCCATAAAACCTGATTTTGCTCTTTGGTCTCCGTTTCAAAAGACAAACCTATGATAAAAATATCTTCAAATAGCCTTTATCGGCTCCTTAACCGGTTATCCATTCCGATGCAAAAAACGACTCTGGAAAAAGTGATCCTTTGCTGTACTTTTATTTTACTCCTTTCATCGGGTTACGCCCGGCCGGAACGAACAATTTCCTTTAGCTTATTCCTGGTGGGGCATTCCTGTGATATCAATCTGTCTCAGCCTGATCACGACCAGTTCATACAAACCATTCTGAATTACAATAATAACAAAAAAGGAATCATTTTCCTCGGAAATAATATTTCCGCATCTCAAACAGATGATTCGGACGATCAAAATACAGTTCCCTGGCTCAGATCCTTACTTCGGTTCGATGGTCCGGTTTGTTTCATTCCCGGGAGGGTTGATTGGGCAGAAGGCTCTTCAGAAGGAAAGGATATGATCAAACTGGAATATGAAACCATACATGATCTCCTCAGTCAAAAGGAAGTTTATATGCCCGATGCCGCCTGTCCGGGGCCTGCCGAGGTGAATGTAAACGACTCCCTGACCCTTATTCTGATCGACACGCAATGGTGGCTTCATCCTTTTGACACCCGGATGACCAAATGCGATCTTGAGGGAAAAGATGATTTTCTGGTTTTGCTGCAGGATGCTCTCCGCCGGAACCGGGATAAAGAAATTGTTGTGGCCGGCTACCACCCTTTATTTTCGTCAGGTGAATACGGAGGTTATTTTTCTCCTTCAAAAGAAATTTTTGCTTTTCCGGAAGTTTTATACCGGAAATATCTTGGGACCCGCTCCGATTTATCCCATCCCGAATACAAGGAGCTCAGAAGGGAATTGAAATCAATTCTTGAAAGCTTTCCCAATGTGATCTATGCATCCTCACATGAACAAAATTTTCAGTATCTGTTTAGAGACAGTATTCATCAGGTCATCGGGGGTTCCATTTCAGGGGGCGGCTACACGGAAGAAAAACAGGCAATATGTTCAAGTCCGCGGCCCGGCTTCTCCCGCCTTGACTTCTATGCAGATGGTACCGTCGAACTGGGATTTTTCACATTGGATGACCAGACAAAACCCTCCTGCAAAACGACCTTGTATCAATACAAGTCCGGCAGCATTGCTCAGCATGCCGCTTTCGCTACCCCGGAGAGTACCGACAGCGTAATCCATGCTGCAAGCATGCAATATATGGCCTCGCCGGGAAAAGAAAGATGGATGGGCAAAAACTACAGGAAGGTATGGGCGACACCTGCCAGGATCCCGGTCTTTGATATTGACAAAGAGCATGGCGGACTGAAGATCATTAAGCGCGGAGGAGGTCAGCAAACCCATTCTATCCGGATGGAAAACTCAGCAGGCCATGAATATGCCCTCCGTTCGCTCGAGAAATACGTCGAAGGAGCGCTTCCCCAAAATGTACATCACACTTTTGCTGTCGATGTGGTCCAGGATAACATATCGGCATCCAATCCTTATGCTGCATTACCCGCGGCCAGCCTGGCCAACGCTGCGGGAATCCTGCATACCAATCCGAAGGTCGTTTTTGTTTCCCCTGACCCCCGTCTTGGGCAATACATGGAGGACCTGGCGGGACATTCGTTCCTGTTTGAAGAAAAACCGTCAGGTGACTGGTCCGATACTCCCCATTTGGGTTCTTCCAAAGACATAGTCGGAACAGACGATGTTCTCGATGAGATGATCCGGACTCCGAAGCACCAGGCCGACCAGCAGGCTGTGCTGAAGGCACGATTATTTGATACGTTCATCAACGACTGGGACCGGCATGATGACCAGTGGCGGTGGGCATCGTTTAAGCAAAACGGGAAAACCATTTATAAACCCATTCCCCGCGACCGGGACCAGGCGTTCTATGTCAATGAAGGCATCCTACCCTGGATCGCCTCAAGAAAATGGCTCATGCCTAAAATACAAGGCTTTGCTCCGATCACGAAAAATATGGATGGCCTCGCTTACAATGCCCGTTACTTTGACCGCACCTTCCTGACTCAGCCCGACTGGGACGATTGGTCGAAAACTGTCGACACGCTGCAAAACCTGCTCACAGATCAGGAAATTGACAAGGCTATGACAGCGTTTCCCAAAGAAGTACAGCCTCTGGTAGCAAAAAATACTGCCGGAATTCTGAAACAACGAAGAAATAATCTGAAAAACATGGCCCGCCGGCACTACCTCACCCTGGCAAAAAACGTGGAAATTCCCGGGACAGCTAAAGATGACCGGTTTGAAGTGATCCGCGAAAATGATCAACGGACCATTGTTTCGGTGTACCCGTCAGGAGACGATCGTCCTTACTATCAACGTATATTCCTGAAAGATGAAACAGACGAAATACGACTGTATGGGCTGGAAGGATCCGATCGTTTCACACTTGAAGGGAAGACAAACCTGGGAATCACTATTAAAATAATTGGCGGGAAAGGGAAAGATTCGATCGACAACCGATCGTTCGTAAAAAGCGCCGGAAAACAAACCTGGATCTATGATTTGAAAAAGAATACAACCATCACGGCTGGCAAAGATACCAGGATCAGGCTGTCGACCGACCCGGCAGTCAATGCCTGGGACCGGATGGCATTCCGTTATAACGTGGTAAGTCCCGGCGTTTTTATGGGGTACAATGCCGATGACGGACTCTTCATTGGCGGCGGTCCTGTCTTTAACCACTACCGCTTCAGACGGCATAACATGCAGTCGGTCATGGCCAACCTGGCGACAAAAACCAGCGCCTTTAACATCCGTTATCTTTTCGACTCGGAGAGCGGGATCAGGGGGTTGGATCATCACGCGGGCGCAGAATTAAAGGCACCCGATTACGCAATGAATTATTTTGGCATGGGAAACGAAACAACAAAGGACAATTCATTTGACGACAATTATTACAGGCTCAATGTCAATCAACTGATCCTGAATTACGCGTTGGGATACCGTTGGGGAAAATCAGCATTCAGGGAAATGAAAGAAGGAAAAATAAACCAAAGCGAAGTCCGCCTGGGTGTTTTTCTGAAACGTTCACATATTGAGGAACGCCCTGACCGCTTTATTTCGGACCTGGATCATAACGGACTCGCCAAACATGATTTGTATCCGCTCCTGTTTTCCGGGATTTACGGACAGTATTCATATACCAACTTAGACCGCGAGGTGAATCCTCAACGGGGTTATCAACTGGATGTTTCGGGTGAACAGTTTTTCCAGCTCAATCACGAACGTGATCATTTTTTGAGGTTGAATACCGATTTGCGTACATATATCAGTTTCACCAAGCGGCCCCGGGCAGTTTTAGCCCTTCGTGCCGGAGGTTCAAAGATCTTTGGCGATTATGCTTTCCTGGAAGCCGCAAAGCTGGGTGGCAAGACGAACCTCCGAGGTTACCTGGCCGACCGCTTTTACGGTGATGCTTCTGTGTATCAAAATTCAGAATTCCGCTATAAAGTTCTTGATTTTTCATCGTATATCCTGAACGGCGAATTTGGATTTCTGGCATTTTACGATGGCGGCCGGGTATGGATTAAAAATGACGGATCGGGACACTGGCACCAGGGTTATGGTTCCGGGTTTTGGTTATCTCCCTTTGAGATGACTGTTTTTACAGCCACATACAACCGGAGCAGTGAAGATAAGATGCTTCAAGTCACGCTAAATTTTAAATTTTGAAAAAGCTGCTGTTTTTCTGGATCATGACCGTATTTGCATTTAACGGCTTTTCATTGGGAAAAGACACTGCCGTATGCGAAATTTATCTGATCAGGCATGCCCGGGTCGAGCTGAAAAAACCACTTTTATGCACCTCATCAAAGGCTGCAGAACTGCTCGATCAGTACGACGATCTGCCGGTTCTGGATTTTGATCCCCTGCCCGTGAAAGCACTTCTTGGCGACTCTGTTCGCGCTGTTTATACCAGCGCCCTGCCCCGCTCGACCGAAACAGCCGGGATCCTGTTCCCTGAAACAGACACGCTCTATTCCAACTCTCTTTTTAATGAATATGATTTGTCGGTGATCTCCGTGCCGTTAATTCCCCTCCCGTATGTGGCCTGGACCACCCTCTCCCGCTTTTTCTGGAATATCGGTTTAAATAACCATGACGAAAGCCGGTTCAAAGCTTATAAACGTATGCTCCGGGCCACTGATTTGATTGAAAAACAGGCCATTGAATACCGGCATATCGTTTTGGTGGCCCATGGCTATCTGATTGCCGAAATGAAACGGGAACTCAAAAAGCGTGGTTGGGAACTTGAGATCGACCAGGGGCATAAAAATCTCGCTGTGGCCAAACTGACAAAAGCGCCTCCGCCGTTACCCCGGAGTACTCAACAAGATAGCGGCGGCGCAGCATTTGCTAAACCTTGATCTTACCTGCACTGGATAATGCAAAAAGCACGGAAACAACAGAGGTAATTGTAAATATAATCAGCCCCATATGGAAAAAACCTGCAGGTGACGTACCGGCCAGCAGGTATCTGTTCCCTTCAAGAATATAGGTGACCGGATTTCCCCACGAAAGGGCCAGCAACCATTTAGCCGTGATCAGCTCTCTCGGTAAAAAAGTGGTGCTCAGAAAGAGCAGCGGAAAAACAGCATTCGTGACGATCGCCGCGCTTTGATGCTGACCTGTGCGCAACATAATACCGGCAGAAAAACCACATAAGGTAAGCGACCATAAAAACGACAGCAGCAAAATACCCAGGACCGACAGGAATCCAAACTGAAAGCTCACCCCGAACAGTGCCCCAATGATAATAAGCAAAAGGGTAAACAACAGGGAAGAAATCGTATCGGCGAGCATTGGAGCCACAACCAAGATCCACCTGGATACCGGACTCAGGTATAGCCTTCTGAAATAGCCCGACTGCATGTCGGCATTCAGGGTTTGGCCTGCACCTGCCGAAGAACCCATAGCCAATGAAATAATCGTTATCGGGAAAACGAACGACAGATAGCCCCCGGTGCCAAATGCATCCATCGAACCGATGCCTCCTATGCCGGCGTTATATACCAGCAAAAAAAACAAACTCATCCCCAAACCCATGTTCGGGGCCGAAGGTTGTTTGATCAACTTAATTATTCCTCTTCTGATCAGTAAAAGATCTGCTGTGTTCATGATTTCAGGGTTGTTAAAGTTTTTACATATTGCAGGTAGCTTTCATCCAGTGATAACCCGCCGTCAGGATTTACCATCTTTTTGAAATCGGCAATGGTCCATGACTAGTGGATCTCTCCTTCAGCAATGAGAGCCCTCTTCGTGGCATGTTTGTAGGCATCATCCA
>JBDKTZ010000251.1:0-6824 GCA_039679975.1 Prolixibacteraceae bacterium | reverse complement strand
AATTTAACCAGGGAGGAGAAAGCGATGTACGACGTAGAACTAAAGCGGAAGTGGGACCGTGCCAATATTTTGGCCTATGCCAGGGAGCAGGGCATGGCAGAAGGAAAAGCAGAAGGAAAGGCTGAAGGGAAAGCAGAAGGAAAGGCTGAAGTTGTTTCCAACTTACTCGATGCAGGGCGTTTTACCATCGAGGAAATTGCGAAGTATGCCAATGTCCCAGTAAGTTTTGTACTGGAAGTCCGGGAGAAATTCTCAAAAACAAAGAAATAAAAGTGTTCCGACCTGGACTATTTCATTTGTGACTAACTTATTTTAGAAGACTTTTTCTACAACGAGATTGCTGCCAGGGAAGTCGAAAAGCTGGGTGATGAACTTCCGTTTACCCATTTTGATTTGCTCGAGATCG
The DNA here is from genome assembly GCA_039679975.1 of Prolixibacteraceae bacterium. Classification (GTDB taxonomy): domain Bacteria; phylum Bacteroidota; class Bacteroidia; order Bacteroidales; family Prolixibacteraceae; genus JBCFBK01. The sequence goes on along the minus strand of JBDKTZ010000251.1, from coordinate 6,418 downwards.
AAAAGATTCTTCGCAGCACTCAAAAATACAAGGATACCAAACTTGTTCCTTCCTTTAAAATATTTTCGCTTGAACATTTGCTGAAACTTTCCTTCTGTAATGACAGCAATAGCCTTGACCGGTGGTGCCAACCGTTACCGTCCAGAAAAAAGACGGGCTCGCTGGATAAAAAAATGAATCAGATAATTGATTATATTTGTGTTATGAGAAAGCCAGATCAGATAATAAATAAGGATATGAGCCGCGTGTAACGCCCAGCGATTGTTGTCGGTTGAACAACATCCGCGGGTCAGGGACTATGCACTTATCGAAGGTTTTTATTGGAAATTACTATTGAAAAAGGATTTGCATCAAACTTTAGAGACTTTGAAGATGCCTTGTAATACCATTGTGCTTTAAAAGCAGAATGTGACATTCTCCTGACTAGAAATGCTAAGGATTTTAAGGAATCAATCATACCTGTAATGTCAGCAGAGGAATTTCTTCAAAGTATTAAGAATAAATAACCTACGCGTCATAAAGGACTTTGAGCGGGCAAAGACAGGGATTTATGCCTGTCAGCCTTGCAAAGCGCTCAACATTGGTTTCTGCTGGTTTTTGCCGTTTGATTCCCGGGTCAATATCCGGTTTCTGTTGGGGGACGAACTGTAGTTTCGGGTTCCGTTTAACCGTATAGTTGTAAATACCAAAGCGGCGGATGTAATTATTTAACGTACTTTTGCTTTGTCCGCGCAAAGTAACCTGTTGCTCCAGCTTGCGGACAACTTTTTCAAATTCAGGAACAAGCACAATCGCCTGCTCAACGATAGTAAAACCCGATTTCTTTCTCATATCCAGAAATTTTATTGATTAATAATTCCGGAGTATAGAAAGAATCGCGTATTTTTAAAACACTATCCGCGTAGGCGGATTTAGTTCAACAACTTGTAATATGGCAGGCGGATGTCTTCTTGGTTTGACAAGTCAAACCAATGTTGCACGTTGTAACCAATTGCAAAAGACAGATTTGCCAAAGTTCAGCGTATTTAGTAAATTTGTAAAAAATAGGCTATGCAAAAGCTTTTGATTGATAATATGGAGAGAATAAATGTATTATGCAGAAATCATAATGTCAGGAGCCTTTTTGCATTTGGGTCCGTGGTTACCGATAGGTTTACCGATAAAAGCGATATAGATCTTTTGGTTTCCTTCAATCCGATGGAACATGGAGAATATGCCGACACATATTTTAGACTAGCCGAAAACTTCGAAAAGCTATTCAAAAGGCAGGTGGATTTGGTGACGGAAAAGTCTTTGAGAAATCCCTATTTTATTGAATCAGTTAATCAAACAAAAACGCTCTTATATGAATGTTGAGATAAAGAAGTTCTTGTATGATATTAGCGAATCAATAGAATCAATTGAAAACTACCTGGGTGATAAAAGAGACTTCAATGTTTATTTATCAAATAAGATGCTTCGTAGAGCCGTTGAGAGGGAATTTGAAATTATTGGAGAAGCAATGAACAGAATTGAACGACTCGATCCCAAAATAGAAATTTCAAGTAAAAAGCAAATCATCAACATGCGCAATAGAGTTATTCATGGCTATGATAAAATAGATGATGAAATCGTTTGGGGAACCATTGTAAGACATCTACCAACCTTAAAGGCCGAAATTTCAAAACTATTAGTATAGCAGCAGGTTACAACAGCCAGTATACTCAGTTGCCGGGCCGAGGGATTGCTAAAGTTTGTTCATTTGCTTACCTTGTGGGTAGCCCGACACGAAAGCGCCTTGAAGCGGCAACTGAGCATACCCCAATTCTTGGGCTTGGGTATTTGGCACTGAGTATTCCGTTGTTCAAAATTTTTACAATAACTGTCAGATATTTTTACACCTTAGCTCATAACTGAATTTTTATATTTTTGGATATCAGTTTTGTATGGATTAGGCATGGAACGTGATGCGTTCCTTCAAAAGGGATGTAACTCAATTGAAAGGTTCGTCCTGCCGCCTGTCCGTCCGTGGGCTTATCAATCATTTAAATGCGACAGGGGGTTTTTCATGGCTTGGTTCATTCTGCCGGTTGTCCGTTAGGTGGGGTTGTCACCTTGCCGGATGGGACGGATAAGGCGGTTAAAGAATTGCTAAACTGGATTGTTATGTGGTCTGCTCTTTGGAAAATATCTGTCAGGAATATCCTGAAACATAAGGGATATTCAACAATGAATATGATCGGGCTTGCTCTGGGTTTTGCGGCATTCATTCTGATTGGTTTGTTTGTGCAGTATGAGCTGAGCTGGGACAAATGGAATGTGAAGTATGACCGGATCTACCGCATTCAGCGTCATTATGCAAAAACGTTGTATGCGATGGATGGAAACGATATCTCGCCTCATTCCCGCCCCATTACAGCCCAACTGCTTGAAAAACGGTTTCCGGAATTTGAAAAGATCACCGTGATCCGTGAAAACGGGGGAAAATTTCTTTCGGCAATAGCCGACCGTCAAATCTATGATGAAAAAGGCTATTGTGCAGACAGTTGTTTTTTAGATGTATTTACCTTTCATTTTTTGGAAGGAACACAAACCGGTGCATTGAACGAGCCATTCAGTATCGTTTTGTCAAAAACAATGGCTGACAAATTGTTTCCGGGAAAGAGCGCAATGGGTGAAATGGTTACGCTTGAAAAGAAATTCGATTTGAAGGTAACCGGAGTCTATGCCGACCTGCCTAAAAACTCTACCATAGAGCCTTCTTACCTGATGTCGTTTGCATCGTTAATGAAATTGGCAGGAATAACCCGCAGTGATATGTGGGCGGGCGACTGCATGAATTTTGCCCTGCTGAAGCCAGGTGTAGATGTGAAAAAACTGGAAGCGAAGATCAGAAACGTGTTTTCAGGCTTCAAAGGCATGGAATATGAAGAACTTCAGTTGTGCCCGATGAAAAAATTGTACCTGGGCTTCAATGGCGAAGACGATTACATGGTGGTGCTTGTTTTGTACGGCGCGATCGGAGTTTTCATCCTGCTGATGTCTTCTTTTAACTACATTAACCTGACGACGGCAAATGCCGCGACCCGCGCGCAAGAAGTAGCTGTGAAAAAAGCCAGTGGAAGCAACCGATTTATGTTGGTCGTGCAGTTTTTGGGAGAGACGGTGATGATTTCGCTGCTGGCAGCGGCCCTGGCCATCGTTCTGGTTAAGGCATTCCTGCCGGTTTTTTCGTACGTAGCCGATAAAGATCTTGTTCTGACGCTGTCCCGTCATTCTAAATGCCTGGGCCTGACCATCCTGATTTCGCTGGGAGTCGGGGTTTTATCGGGCGTTTACCCGGCCCTGATTCTTTCGTCTCACAAAATTACGTCGCTGCTTAAAGGTGAGTTTATTGGAAAGCGCCACGACCGGCTGAGCCTGAGAAAAGTTCTGGTAGTCTTTCAGTTTGCCATTTCGGTGTTTCTTATTCTGATTACCCTTTCAGTGTCTCTTCAAATTCGCTATTTATCGCGGAAAGACCTTGGTTTTAATAAGGAAAGCATGTTATACACCCGGATGGACGTGTCGGGAGGGGGTATTACATTTAGCCAGTTGCGCGACCGGCTCATGAGGCATCCTGCTATTCTTGATGCTTCCATGTCAGAACACATCCCCTTTGTCAGTTATGGCGGTGGAATGACCAACTGGGAGGGAGGCAATCAGGACGAAAAGATCAATTGCCGGTTTAACCGGATCAATTATGACTTTATCAGGAATATGAATATCCGGCTTGTTGCCGGCCGCGATTTTTCGCGGCAGTTCCCGGGCGACACAGGAAGAGGATGCCTGATTAACGAAACGGCTGCCAGATGCTTTGGCTGGGATAATCCCATTGGAATGAGGCTGAATAACAACAGGCTTACAGTAGTCGGTGTCGTGAAAGACTTTGTTTATAAAGATCTTCACAATGGGATTGAACCTGCAGTGATGATTTTGGCCCCGGAAGAGATTCTGGGGAACTGGACGTTTGCCTTTCGGGTTGATCCCGCCAGGCTCGGGGAAGCCAGGGCTATTCTGACCCGCGAGTTTGAGAATACCTTTCCGAACGATCCCTTCGAATTCAATTACCTGTCGGTCGCTTTCGACAACGAGAATTCATTTAAGATTTATCATTCGGTGAACAGGACGTTGTTGTTTTTCACCCTGCTGAATGTTTTTCTGGCGATGATGGGTTTGCTGGGTCTGGTTTCGTTTACCGTGATCCGCCGCATAAAAGAGATCGGTGTGCGCAAGATAAACGGCAGCAGTTCGCTGAATATTTTCTGCCTGTTAAGCCGCGAATATTTTATTCTGCTTTTCTTCGCCCTGCTTATCGCGTTCCCGGCGTCGTGGTGGGTTTACGAACAAATACCGGGGGTAAATAAATGGCATGCTCAACCCTGGGTTTTTCTACTTGCAGGTGCGATCATCGTATTGATTATTCTGGCGACTACCGGTTACCAGACGTTGAAGGCTGCCACCCGCAATCCGGTGGAAGCTTTACGGTATGAATAATAAGCTGTACTTACTTTTGTATGAGTGACTGTCTGTATGATATTGAAAAAGATTTGGTTTGTATTACAAACTATATTAAGTTTGTATTGCAAACCAAATTAATCACTTAAACTTTAAATTATGGAACCCATTCAGTCCGATCCGGAACAGCTTGATGAGAAGCAATCTTTTCAGGTGATCAGGGAAATGATCCAGGTATCGCAAAAGAAAGTCCAAAGTGACGGCATTCTCTTAATTGTATGGGGCTATGCCATGTCACTGATGCATTTGTCTTCCTGGTTAGTCGAAAATCTGTTTCTGCCTAACCGGGTTATTTTTCTGATGAAACTTGCAGACCCCGTGTTGCCCATCCTTGCCTTTGGCTTTACCGTGTGGCATGTTTTTGTACAGCGAAAACGGGTGACCACTTACGTGGGACAGTCGCTGCAGTACGTGTGGATAGCCTGGTTTTTCAGCTTGGTCCTGACTAACTTAATTTTGTTCCAGGTACTGGACAAGGTGAATTTTACGATTCAACATCCGCTTTTCATGGTGCTCATTGCTTTTGCCGTGGTGGTGACGGGAGTAATTCTGCGGTACAAGCTGATTATTGCGGGGGGCGCCATTTTTGGTATTCTGGCTTTTGTCGCTTCGCTCCTGGAATTAACCGACCAGATGCTCTTGCACGCCATCGCCTGGCTAATCGCGATCATTATCCCCGGACATATCTTGTATTTCAAAAGCAAACCCGGGTTTTTCTCTAAACTAAAAAGGAAAATACAACATGTTTTCTGATCTGGACCCTTTATTGCATTCACAGGTAAGGTTGGCGATCATGTCTTTGCTGATCAGCGTCAGGACGGCAGAGTTTAATTTTCTTCTGGAAAAAGTCAACACCACCAAGGGAAATCTGAGTTTTCAACTAACCAAGCTCAAAGAAGCCAGATACATTGATATCAGAAAATCGTCGCGGGGAAATTATCCGCTGACTATCTGTGAAATTACGCCCGCAGGAGCTGACGCCTACGAAAGATACGTGGATGCCATCGAGGAGTATTTTAAACCGTTTAAGGAAAAAAACGCTGATTAGTGGGTTTACCTTCACTGCGTTCAAGAAGTTACTTGCGTACTGCCGGTGATTCCACTGCCTTCTGTGATCGCCAAAAGGTTTGAGCCATCGTCAAAAGAGAGGACCCGCTTCGGAGTGTCAAAAAAAGAGTGGAGTTGTCAAAATTTTTGACAGACTAAGATGCTGTGCTTCTTGCCGGCTTCTTTGTTATCAGTAAGTTACAATGCAGGCACAGGTTTTGAATTCTCCGGACAGCAGGCACCGGCCAGATCCGGTTGGCCTGTCTGAGAATAAATAAAACATGATCCATGATTCAGTTTAAACGTATCGTAAAAGCAGTTTTAAAGTACCGGACCTCGTCGGCGCTGACTTTGGTGAGCCTGGTGGTTTCATTTGTCGGGATTATTGTTCTGACCTTATATGTGAGTTTTGAAAAGAGCTTTGATAGATTCCATGAACAGAGCTCTTTGGTGTACCGGCTCGAAACCAAGGCATACGGAAGTTCGGTACCGGCTGCGATCACCGACGTCATTCAAAAAACTGTACCGGAGGTGGATCAACTATGCGTGTTCTCTTTTCAGGACGGCAAGATCACCACGCCGAAACTGGAGGAGGCCAATACCGGCTTCCGGGGTGACATGTTATTTGCAGGTGATTCTTTTTTCGGCCTGTTCTCGTTCCCTTTGCTTTTGGGCGAACGGACAACGGCACTGAAAGGCCCTTATTCCGTGGTCCTCACATCGGAATATGCAAAAAAACTGTTTGGCGAGGCAAATCCTCTGGGTGAAAGCGTGCTCGTTGACAATACTGTTTACAAAGTGACCGGGGTGATGAGCGATTTCCCTGAAAATTCGT
>JBDKTZ010000277.1:0-6176 GCA_039679975.1 Prolixibacteraceae bacterium | reverse complement strand
GGGTCGAAGATTAGGATCCTGATATCCAATCGGGCAAATAATACTTCGGGATGTAGCGCAGTCCGGTTAGCGCACCTGCTTTGGGAGCAGGGGGTCCCAGGTTCGAATCCTGGTATCCCGACAAAATGGGAAATCAAATGACATCAAAAGCCCGCAAACCCAGTGTTTGCGGGCTTTTTGATTTTTAACAGATCAATTTAGACCATATAAAACCAGTTCCCACGTGAACTATAAGGTGACCTGAAATTTTTGTTAAGTTTGGTTCACGAGAAATTCTATATGCCTTGTTATTACTGGGCATACAGAAGATATGACTTTAGTGTCATTTGGTTCATTTTGACGTAAAATGACACTTTTCTCGTGAACTAATTGTGAACTGATTTTATGATTTAAACTGATTTTGATATGAAACGAGCCATGAACGTCGCAGTTTACGCCCAAGGGAATATTTATCGGCGAGTTCCATACGTTGATGTTATTGAAGAAAGTAATGAAGTTTAGTACCCGAATTATACACAGCTAATTTAAAATGGAAAAACGTATGAAAAGAAAAACACTGACTGCTACTTTCGGAGTCCATTTTGTAATCCGAAAAATAAGATTAAAGACGGGCAAGGCCCTATTTTCGCAAGAATCACGGTAAATAATCAACGATGTGAGGTTTCTGTAAAAAGATGGATACGTATAAAAGATTGGGATACAGAAAAAGGAAGGGTAAAAAGTATGTGGCTATGTTCCTGGAATCGCATTTAAACCGGAAAGACATTCCCCTGAACCATTTAAACTACCTGTTCATTTGTGACTTTGAGAATTTTCTGCGTAATCATCGCCCTCTGGATCACCACCAGATGTTGGGCAACAACGCCATTATGAAACACCTGGAAAGGTTGCGTAAACTGACAAATCTTGCCGTCAGAATGGAATGGATTGATAAAAATCCATTTGCCGCTTACCGTTTGAAATTCAAAAAGGTTCACCGGGATTGTTTGACGGAGGAAGAATTAGAAGCCATTGAGAACAAAGAATTGAAAATCGAACGCCTACGGTATGCCTCTCTTTTTGGTCGTTTAAATTTGACAAGTATTTATTTCTTTTTCATAACAACTTCTGCCCAATATTCTTTTGGAGTGACAATTTTGGTGGTCTTATATCGTTTCATGGTGAAGTCATTATGATTCCCTGTTATCAAAAAATGTGCATTGGCTGCTTCCGAAACTTCCAACAATTTATTATCATCTTTGTCCGAAATTACGTTTATCTTCGTTTTTGGGGAATACATCAGAGCGTAATTCACAATATCCACAAGCAACGCCTGTGTATTAGCCTCAAAATCCGGAAATTTTTTGAATTTTTCCCGGTTTAGAACGTCAACATATTCCTCAAGTAACTCTTCTGAAATGCAAATCCTGATATTTTTATTGCTAAAAGCTTCGTTTACTATCAGGTAAGGATAACTCCGCTGAATTAATGCAGATACGATCACATTTGTGTCAATAACTATTTTTTGCATCCCTTCTTACTGCATTTACTTCCCTTGTGATTTCGTCCATGGTCATGCTTGACAAACCGTACTTTTCAGCAAGTTCAATGCTCTGGTTAAGCCTCTGTTTTGCTATCTCTCTGCTAATAATGTCTATCCATTCGGAAAAAGTAAAATTTGTGGACTTTAATCCGAATTTATTAAACTCAACCTCTGATATCGTGACATTTATTGTTTTCATGGTATTATCTGAATTTTTATTGATTTTAAAACAGTTATGTGACCAATTTCCGTTCAAATGTACAAATTTCGGAAAAAAGAAACAAACGCTTCCTCTGCGGTGAGGGACAACCGTTTGATATACAGTTCGAAACAAAACTACATTCGAATCCTGGTATCCCGACAAAATAAAAGGACCTGATAATCAGAAGCAAACGATAAAATTATCAGGCCTTTTTATTGCTAACAATTGAGATTTAGAAAAATCCTTGCACATTTTTGCTACAAAAAGCTATATTCATCACAAAAAAACGTGCAATTTCTGTGCAATTTTTTCTACGTAAATTTTTGTCATGTTTTGAATAAAAATAATTTTAGCACAGATTTATTCGGTGAGTTGGATAAAACTCAGTAGTTCATTTTCTCCGATAAAATGTTTGAAAAAAAGCAATCGGCCTGGTATAGGCAATAAAATAGATGAGATTTTCTACAGGAAATTAGTACGTACGGAGATAGATACTTATCTCTGTGAAGAATAAAATGGGTGAAAAACATGAAAACGGCAAATTACACTAATTTAAGCAACCACAGGATACGGAAGCTTCATTGTTACATGGTAACTTTTTTGTAATTTTGCAATATCAAATATTTTACTAATGGCAACATACACCATTAAGATAAACGAGAAAAGTAAGAAGGCAAAAACCTTTATAAAGTTCCTCACGGACTATGCTCAAACAAGCGAAGATATCAGCATAAAGCGTGAACGTGTACCCGGCGCAGTAAAAGAAACGGAGTATATTATGAGCTCGCCTGCGATGTTGGAACGTATCCGTAGTGCGGAGAAACATATGAAAGAGGGTAAAGGCAGGGAATATTCCCTCGATGAACTCAAAAAGAAAATGGGTTTATAATGTACCGGTTAACGCTGTCACCCGAAGCTGAAGAAGATCTTGACACTTTTATAAAATCAGGGAGTAAGGCATTGCTTAAAAAGATCTTTTCCCTTTTCGAGGAGTTAAAACAGCACCCCTATTCCGGTATAGGCAAGCCAGAACGGTTAAAGTATGAATTGTCAGGTAAATGGTCAAGACGTATTAATTCCGAACATCGTATTGTCTATTCGGTGAATGAGGAAGTAATAGAAGTGTATGTCTTTTCAATGAGACACCATTATACCAAGAAGTAGAAATTTTTGGGTTTATCCGCAAGCAATCGGTCTGGTACAAGGTAAAGTAATCCGGTACTTCCAATCATTGTTTTAAAAATTCCGAAAAACATTACGACACAGGTTGGACTTTCTTGGAATCTGTTCTAAAATTGGCATGGATTTGCTGATTTCTCTAAAGGCCCCAATTGAGATAATCAAGCACAGGTAATTATACGCTGGCATATTCCGAAGAAAACGAACAGGCTTATTGGGTTTATTACATCTTGACACCGGAATTAGTTCAGGGATCGCAGAAACAGAAGAATAATAAACGCCCGAGGCACGTCAATTTCGATTTGGATAATTGTAACTTTAAAGTTACCTTTGATATTATTTAATTGATACATGGAGAAAATTCGAGAAGTAATTGCATACAAGAATTATTTTGTAGATTTCTTGACAAAGCAGCCAACTAAGGTTCAGAATAAAATCTTCAAGATTATTGAAGCAATTGAGACTTTGGAGAGAATTCCGACAAATTATTTAAAACAAATTACTGGGACAAATGGACTTTATGAATCTAGAATTCAATTAGGTACAGACATTTGGCGTGTTTTCTGTTTCTTCGATAAAGGTCGATTAGTAATTCTTCTAAATGGATTTCAAAAAAAGACACAGAAAACGCCAAAAAACGAAATTGAGAAAGCACTAATTTTAATGAAAGAGTATTATGAAAGCAGAAAATAACAACAAAGACATTACAACCTGGTCTCAAATCAAAGATCAGGTTTATGGAGAAAAAGGGACCGAAAGACGTGACAACCTTGAGAGAGAAGCCGAATCTTTTAAAATTGGACTCTTATTAAAAAAGGCAAGAGAATCTCGACATATGACTCAAGAAGAATTAGGACAAATCATCGACAAAAAAAGAACCTATATTTCTCGTGTTGAGAATGATGGCAGTAACATAACTCTGAGTACACTTTTTGACATTGTTGAAAAGGGACTTGGAGGGAAAGTTCGTATTTCAATAGATATCTAGCGTTGAATGAATTACGCGTCGTAATCGAATAGCTCTCCCTTCCAGTAAGCACTGACAGGGAAATCCTGAAATCGTATAACGGGCGGTATAAACTTTTCAAAAAAGTTTAAAAAGCAACCCAGAGATAAAAGATATGGGGGCGGTCTCTTTGTTATGGTTTTATTGAAACATACAAATGAAGAAAATATGAAGGCAATTGTGTTAAAGCAGCCGGGAGGAACAGCGGAACTCAAATATGTCTTACTGGATACTCCTTCAATCCGTTCCAATGAAGTTCTGATCAGGGTTAAATCAATCAGTATTAATCCTGTAGATGTAAAAACGCGTTCCGGCAGAGGACTATATTCCCGTCTGACGGGTGAAGATCCACTCATTTTGGGATGGGACATCTCGGGAATTGTAATTGAAACAGGTGACGCAGTGACCGGACTCACCGTTGGCGACGAGGTTTTTGGCATGGTGAACTTTCCCGGGCATGGGCGGGCTTATGCGGAATATGTTGCTGCGCCTGCTGATCACCTGGCGTTGAAACCGGCTGGTATTTCCCATGAAGAAGCTGCCGCTTCTACCCTGGCAGCACTAACAGCCTGGCAGGCTATTATCCATCATGCCAAAGTGAAAGCAGGCCAACGGGTCCTGATTCATGCAGCCGCCGGCGGCGTCGGCCATTTTGCAGTACAAATTGCAAAGCATGCGGGTGCCTGGGTGGCCGGAACATCCTCAGCAGCCAACCGTGATCTGGTTATGAGCCTTGGCGTTGATCAGCACATTGATTATCATTCGGTGCCTTTTGAAGAGGCCGTATCGAACATCGATTTTGTTCTCGATACCATTGGGGGTGAGAATATCGACCGGTCTCTCCTGGTAACAAAAAAAGGAGGTACGGTAATTAGCATTCCGACTGGACTCAACGAATCGGTTACGCAAAAAGCAAATGCAGCTGGGATCAATGGTTATTCTATCCTTGTCCGGTCAAGCGGTTCAGATATGAAGGGACTTGCAAAAATGTTAAGTGATAAAGAATTGATAGCTCACGTGTCCCGGATTTTCCTATTTGATGAAATGGCCGAAGCCCATAAACAGGTTGAAAGCGGACATACAGCCGGAAAAGTAATTGTCAACCTATAATACTATAAAAGCCGGTAAACTTGGACGGATCCGGCTTTCTGATTTTGAGGTTAGCCATTGACTCAAGTATCGAACTACGCCGGCCTTTAATTTTGAGAGACATGAAGTTTACAGGAGAGCCGTTCCAATCCACATTGGAGACGGCCCCGCTTTTATTGAAGCTGAACCTCAGTCAACACCGGAAGGTGGTCAGACGGATAAAAAAGACCGTATGAATCAGACAGGACGCCATGCCTGAGAACTGAGACCGGATCATTGACAAAGATAAAGTCAATCTTTTTGGTGACCACTTTAACGTTAAATCCGCCGGCAGTCCCTTCCGGGCCGTATGGCGGGGTTAACGACTTATCCTGCGCATCGCTTAACTCTTCCATGATCAGCTGAACAGGAACGGAATTTTTGACGCAATTAAAATCGCCGGTAAGTATTAACGGGAGCTTTTCTGCATTTTCTTCCCTGACAAATTTAACGATGAGCTTCGCAGACTCTTCCCTCGCTACAACTCCCCGGTGATCAAAGTGAGTGTTCAACACATAGAAGATCGTTCCGCCTTGTTTGTCTTTTAGCTTAATCCATGTGACATCCCTGATATCAGAGGGTGCATCCCAGCCCAATCCCGGTTTGTCCGGATGTTCATTTAGCCAGAACATGCCGTCGGTTAACCTTTCAAAACGGTCTTTCCGGAAAAAAATGGCCATAAATTCACCGGCTGCTTTACCGTCATCACGCCCAACACCAACGAAGTCAAAATCAGGAAAGCTCTTTTTCAGATCATCCATTTGCTCAGCGAGAGCTTCCTGAACATTGAAAATGTCGGCCTGATGAAATCTCAGCAGGGCAGCAACCTTGTCTTTCCTTAAAGGCCATGCATTCTCTCCGTCTGAAGGTGTGTTCATCCGGATATTGTAGGTGACAATATTAAACGCTTTGTCATTCTTCGATTGTCCCTCTGATGCATGGAATAAGCCAGTCAAAAAAATTAATACAATCAAAAAAACTGAATCCTTTGTAAGTACTTTCATGATCTATTTGTTTTAGTAGCATTAAATATCAGAACAATCCTGATATCAACAGGACCGTTCTGATACGTTTATTGAAAAATTATTCCGCCGTTTTTACCAGCCCGGGTTTTGCCCCAATTTGGGATTCATCAGCCG
>JBDKTZ010000098.1:0-41076 GCA_039679975.1 Prolixibacteraceae bacterium | reverse complement strand
TTCTTTTTTTGCTTTGGAAAATGATCCGAAAAGACCCATAATGCACATTTTAAAGGCGTGCAATTTACGAATTTTAGCGGATATTAAGCCGTTAAATTTATCTTAATTCCGGATATTCGCATTTACAAGTATTTTATTTGCTTCAGGAAAGGCAGTCGCAAAAATGCTATTCGTTATTTCTGAGTCTGCGGATTTCCTCCCTGACTTCACGCAACACATCAGAAATGTGGTTGACCTGACTGTTATCGGGCTTTTGAAGTTCAAACGACAAAACCCCCTTAGCCTTCCACAATTCGATGACCGACCGCCCATCGATCAGGTAAGGGGTATATTCAGGATTGTCCGATTTCAGCAGGAGCTGATGGTCTTCATGCAGAAAAACACGCTTGCAGACCAAACCTTCTTCCCGTGTAATAATGATATATATTTCACCTTCCCTGACTAAAGAAACCGATTCCACATATTCACAGAACAAATAAGAACCTGGCTGAACGGGCAACATACTATCTCCCTTGATCTGGAAAACACGAAAAGTCTTGCCCGGTGATAATTCGGGAACAGGCATTGAAAAGCTGGGCAGGCTCCCGATGTACTCGGGATCGGCATAACCATTCAGATAGCCGGCCGACGCTTTCACCGGAATAATCGGTATCCGTTCTTCATTGTTTTGATCGACCACAACAGACAGAATCTGAGGAGATGGTTTCTGTTCGGGCTGGGGCATCCCTTCAGCTTCAAAATCACTGCTGACCAACTGGTCAATACTCAGATCAAATAAAGTTGCTAATTGTTTTAGTACGGTAATTTTAGGAACGGCTCTTCCCTCCTCGTACGATCCAATCAGGGAACGTTTGCTCCGGAGCCGATCGGCCAGATCGGCCTGTGTGAGGTTGTTGGCTTTCCTTAAATACCTGATGTTATTTGCTATTCTGTACATACTTAAATAAATTCTCTAAGTTGAAAGAATAAGCTAAAGATAATAATAGAAAATATAAATAGCTAATATTTTTAGTAAATACTAATATTTTTAGTAATTTTGAATAGAAAAACAAGAGTCACACTAGCCCGAAGAGATTATGAAGGGGGTTATTCAGGAAAAACTAAAAATTTTAGCAGATGCTGCTAAATATGATGTTTCCTGCTCATCCAGCGGAAACAACCGGTACAATACGAAGGGAGGCCTTGGAAATACGGTTTCGTGCGGGGTATGTCACAGTTTTACGGAAGATGGCAGGTGCATCAGCTTGTTGAAGATCCTAATGACCAATCACTGCATTTACGATTGTGCCTACTGCATCAATCGCAGGAGCAATGACCGTCCCCGCGCGATGTTTACGGTGCAGGAGATTGTGGATCTTACTATTAATTTTTACCGGCGGAATTATATTGAGGGACTCTTTTTAAGTTCAGGAATAGTAAAGAGCCCGGATCATACCATGGAACGGTTAATGCAGGTAGCCCGTAAACTTAGGCAGGAAGAACGTTACAACGGCTACATTCACCTGAAAGCCATTCCGGGATCAAGCCGTGAATTGATCTATCAGGCCGGATGTTATGCCGACCGTTTAAGTGTAAACATTGAAATTCCGACTGAGCCGGAACTGAAAAGGCTGGCGCCGGAAAAGAATTTTTCAAGTGTGCTGGAACCAATGAACCAGATTCGTGAAGGCATTCAGCAATACTGCGAAGAACGGGTTAAATACAAAAAACAACAAGTGTTCACTCCGGCGGGGCAAAGTACACAACTGGTTGTTGGAGCAACTCCCGAAAGCGACCGGCAGATCCTCCAGTTAGCTTCGGGTTTTTACAGGCAGCAAAAGTTAAAACGGGTTTATTACTCGGGCTACCTGCCCGTCAATACGTATGACCGGCGTTTACCGGCGTTGCAATCTCCGCCGCTGGTCAGGGAGAACCGGCTCTATCAAAGCGACTGGCTGATGCGTTTCTATCAGTTTAGTGCTGATGAGATTCTGGATGCTGACCGCCCGTTTCTCGATCTGGAAATCGATCCTAAACTGGCTTATGCCTTGCGGCATCCTTCTCTGTTCCCGATCAATATTAACCGGGCCGATTATGAGATGATTCTCCGGGTTCCCGGCATTGGAGTCAGGTCGGCCAGAATGATCATGGATGCGCGCCGGTTCAGACAGTTGAACAGCTGTCATCTGGCAAAGATCGGAGTGGTCATGAAGCGGGCGCAATATTTTATTACCTGCAATGAATTACCGGTCCGCCGGCTGGACTGGGACCCGGAGCAGTTACGAAAACACCTGATCTCAGAGAGTCGGTCTAAAAGACGAAAACCCGGGGATACCCAACTAAGCCTTTTTGATCGCCCCTTGCTTCTATCGGCACCTGTTCTGCAACTTCATCCGTAAATAATTTATTTTTTATGGCCGGATGAACTTGCATGATCAGGGTTTCACTCCATTTCAATTCGTATCTGTTTGGGGTCTGCGCCATTAAACTCGTTTCACACTAAAAAATCAAAAAATGGCTTTTATCCTCTATGACGGCAGCTTTGAAGGTTTTCTGACGGTCATTTTTGAGTGTTATGCCAGGAAAATTGCACCAGTCGATATTTGCAGTAACAAAGTATTCCGGGAAAACCTGTTCAGCGGCAGGATTAATATTCCCAGTGATCTCCAAAAGGCGGACAGGGTATGGAAAGCGCTGAAAGCAAAACTCCACCGGAACAATAAAAACGTACCGTTTTTTGCTTTTCTGTCAGAAGATCCGGGCATTGAAATGAAACTATATCGGTTTATACGTCGGATGTTTGATTCCCCCAAAAGCATTGAGACCGACTATGGTGACCGGGATGTGCTTGAGCTAAGGAAGATCGAACGCCGGGTGATGCAGGAAGCTCACCGGATCCACCAATTTGTCCGTTTTCAGGAAACCCGTGACGGACTCTTTTTCTCGCCCGTTGAACCGGTTTACAATGTTCTTCCGCTTGCCGTGAATCACTTCAGGGCCCGTTTTACAGACCAGCAGTGGCTCCTCTATGACGTAAAAAGAGATTATGGATTTTTTTATGATCTGCAATGGGTTCATGAGGTTGTGCTGTCCGAAAAATTATTCTCGCCGGTAAACGGTAAAATTCCGGATTTGCTGGTACAGGAGGAAGAAGTGATCTATCAGTCTCTATGGAAGGATTACTTTAACCAGATTTCGATCAAAGAAAGAAAAAACCTTCGCCTGCAGCGCCAGCATATGCCCCGGCGTTACTGGAAATTTTTACCTGAAAAGGTTCAGTGAAATGCAAAAAAAGCCCTCATCGTGCGGTGAGAGCTTTTCAAAAGAAAATCATATCTTACTTTTTGAAGTAATCTTTAACCATTTCATTGGGGACAATACCTTCCTGAAAGGTATAGGCTCCGGTTTTTTCCGATTTTACCATCTTTATTACTTTAGCGTACCCTTTTCCGGCGCCTTTCTGTAATGATGCAACTGCTTTCTTTGCCATATCACTGATTATTTAATTTCGCGGTGAACAGTTACTTTCTTCAAATTTGGGTTGTATTTTTTCAACTCCAATCGTTCAGGCGTATTTTTCCTGTTTTTAGTCGTAATATAACGGGAAGTTCCCGGAACAGTCGTTTCTTTCTGTTCAGTACATTCCATTATTACCTGAACTCTATTACCTTTTTTTGCCATGGTCTGCTTCTTTTAAATGTTCGTAACGAATCCTTTTGCTTTTGCTTCTTTCAACGAAACGCTCAATCCATTTTTATTAATGGTGCGCAGTCCTGCAGCAGAAACAGTTAATGAGATCCAACGATCTTCTTCCGGAAGATAAAACTTCTTATTGAACAGGTTAGGAAGAAAATGACGTTTGGTTCTTCTCTTCGAGTGAGAAACATTATTTCCCACCATTGCTTTTTTACCGGTTATCTGACAAATTCTTGACATTGTCTTAAGTATTTTTTTCTATCACACGTTTTTCAAACAGTCCGCAAAATAAGTGCTTTTTCCTGAATTAATCAAATTGTTAGCAAAGATTTTTTCTCTTTTTTCAACATCCTGATGTGAATAACTTTAAACCACTTATTTTGCTGTGGTTCTGGAAGCAAAGTACGATTAGATAAACCCCTTTCACATCGTTTGGCGACGATAAGCAGGCCGTTTATATTTTTTATTTTGCAAAAGTAACTTATTTTTAGGCTTCAAATGAGATTGGGATGAACAGGGAACGGTATTCATATTATCCAACATTTCTGGGTGCGGCACACTTGATTATTCTCTACATGTTTATTCAAACGGTAGTTGATTTTCCTTTGGCAGTGTGGGATTATTACCACGGCACGGAGTATCTTTCGAATCCGCTCAAGAATATTTTTCTGCAGGCAGGATCTATCCTGTTTGTCCTCTGGTATGGCTACCGGAGAGCCGGCACGTCACTGAAAGAACTTTTTCCCATCAGACGTTTTAACCCCCTGATTCTGCTCCCCGTTATCCTTTTCCTGATGGGAGCGCATGTTTTTCTGGAAGAGATTAACCTGGCTGTTGATCGTTTGATACCTGCTCCCCCTTGGTTCATGGAGTTGTTCAGTCGCCTTTTCGAAAATGAATACGGGATCTACGGTGCAGCTTTAAAAGTAGTTATCATCGCTCCCATCATCGAGGAGTCGATTTTCAGAGGAATCATCATGCATGGATTTATGCGGAACTACAGCGCCCTTACGGCTATTCTTGTTTCTGCTTTGTTCTTTGCATTGTTTCACCTTAATCCGTGGCAATTTCCGGCCACCTTTCTGCTCGGGTTGCTTTTAGGCTGGCTGATGGTGATTACGCGCAATATTCTGGCTTGTATAACAGGGCATGCCATAAACAACCTGCTGGTGTTGCTCAGTATGGAATACTGGAAACCTCTCCATGAAGTCTCTTTTTTTCTTCTGGACAAAAACCGGCAGTTGAAAATCAGTTACCTTGTTGCAGGCTTCAGCGTTGCACTGATCGCCTTGTTTGCCTTGAAACGGAAAAAGGCTAAGGCTTAGTTTTTAACCATACCCAAGTACCCTGGGTATGTGGTCCTATTTTTCAAGTTCGAACGATATCTGCGCATTCACGGCATTTTGAGTTGTGTAAAAACGGGGATCGCTGTGGAATTGATTCTACATGCTTTTTATAACACAGATAAAAACTTTTTATTTAATTTGGCTGAGATTTTGAACGATTCATCAAATTCAACCCTGGAGGAAAGACACCATGACTATCGATTTGATCCGGAATGCGACACTACTCACTACTCTAATCGTATTGTATGGATTAATATCCCGGAAAAAAATCACCTACTCGTTTGTTCAGCAACTCACAAACGGCTTTCTCTTCGGAGGAATTGCCATTGTCGGAATGAATATCCCGATTACGTACTCTCCCGGAATTTTTTATGATGGCCGCACCATAATACTTTCGTTGTCCGGGGTATTCGGAGGCGGCATTACTACAGCTCTGTCGGTAATCCTCGTATTGGTCTACAGGATTAGTATGGGGGGACCCGGTATCTGGGCGGGATCTGCAAGCATTGTCGCTTCAGCGCTGATAGGGATCGTTTTCCGTCGTTATTACCGGTCCAAGCCGGAATCGGCCGGAATCGCCGGATTGGCAGTAATGGGCATCATTGTTCACCTGACAATGCTTCTATCGCAGCTTCTGCTGCCCTGGCCATTCGGAGTGGAAGTGATCCGCAAAATCTGGATGCCCGTATTAGCCATATTTCCTTTGACTACTGCGGTCATGGGTGCTTTCTTACGAAACGGGTTGCGAAAGATCCTGGCAGAAGAATCTATACGAAAAAGCGAAGTCTTTTACCGTACCACCCTGCGCAGTATCGGTGATGCGGTAATGACAACCAATCAGGAGGGTGATATTATTTTTCTAAATCCCGTAGCGGAACAATTAACAGGATGGAGTGAACAGGAAGCCAAGGGGAAAAATATTAAAACGGTCTTTCAAATTGTCCACGAAGACACTGGCCAGGAAGTTGATTGCCCTGTAAAGATGGCCCTGAGCGAAGGCCGGACGGTGGCGCTGGCCAATCATACCATGCTCATATCAAAACAAGGAAAAAAAATCCCGATTGCCGACAGCGGCGCTCCGATCAGGGATGAAAAAGAAAATATCATCGGCGCAGTCCTTGTGTTCCGGGATCAAACCTATGAACGGCAAAAGCAAAGGGAAATCAGGGAGAGCCGCGAACGATTCCACACGCTGACTGAACAGTCGCCCGTGGGTATTTTCAGGACGGACCTCAATGGTCTTACTACCTATGTCAATCCAAAATGGTGCCAATTGAGCGGGCTGACCAGAGAACAGGCCCTGGGTAATGAATGGCTGGATGCGGTACATCCGGATGACCGGGAATCGCTTCTCAAAAATCGGATTGGTGATATTCAGAAAGATAAATGGTCGCTGGCCCAATACCGTTTTCTGAAGGATAAAAACGAAACCTGGGTTCTTGGAGAAGCGATACCCGAAATTACAGCAGAAGGCAAGTTTCTGGGGTACATTGGGACGATCACTGATATTACTGAACAAAAAAGGGCAGAACAGGCATTAGCACAGTCCAGGGAAAACTTCAGACGGTCGATGGATGAATCACCACTTGGAATGCGCATTTTGACGGATGCCGGCGATACCTTATATATGAACAAAGCATTGCTCGATATTTATGGATTTAGCAGTATCTCCGAATATCATGAAACGCCGCTCGAAAACAGGTATACAAAGAATGGAATACGTTTGCATCTGCAACGGAAAGAAAGAAGAAAAAAAGGCGAAAATGTTGAATTGGAATATGAAATTGAGATTAAACGCAAGGATGGCAGCATCCGGAACTTACATGTCTACAGGAAAATGCTTATTTGGGATGGAAAAGAGCAAAGTCTGGTGATCTATCAGGACTACACCGAACGAAAGAAAGCAGAGGATGCCCTCATCCGGAGTGAAAATTCATTGAAGGAGTCCCAGGAAATCGCACAAATAGGAAGTTGGGAATACGACATTGCCGGAAATACAACTGAATGGTCCGAGAACTGCTTCCGGTTATTCGGGCTGCAACCGGGAGAAATTTCTCCCGGTTATGAATATTTCGTCAAACGGGTTCACCCGGAAGACCGACACCTGTTTGACGAAGCATATGCAAAAATAATAGCCCGGAACGAACCTATCAGTACCCAGTTCAGAATTACCTTCACGGACCGGCAAACCAAATGGCTACTGAACAAGATCATTCCAGAATTTTCTAACGGACAACTGCTGAAATTGAGAGGAATGGTTATGGACATCACCGAATCGGTCAAAACAATTGCTGATCTGGAGCAGGCAAAAAATAAAGCGGAAGAAGGTGACCGCCTGAAATCGGCTTTTTTGGCGAATATGAGCCATGAAATTCGTACGCCGTTAAACACCATCCTTGGATTTTCCAGTATTCTTGCATCAGATGAAAATATTTCTCCGCAGGAAAAGGAAGAATATTCATCCATTATTAACCGCAGTTCCGATAACCTGCTCCAAATCATCAACGATATCCTCGATATTTCCAAACTGGAAACCGGGCAGTTAAAAATCTTCAACACCCGTTTTGATGTTCAGAATGTAATGGATGAACTGAGCCGGGTTTTTATGAAAAGGCTCGCCGAAATTGATAAAAATGAAATACAGCTCAAACAGGTGACCATTGATGAACATGTATTCCTAAACCAGGATCGGGTAAGGTTTTACCAGATTTTTACAAATCTGCTGAACAATTCAATTAAATTCACTGAAAAGGGTGAAATCCGGTTTGGGGTTTCAAAAATTGACGGAGAAACTGTTTCCTTCTTTGTATCCGATACGGGTATTGGTATAAAAAAAGAACTTCAGTCTGCAATCTTTGAGCGGTTCAGGCAGGTAAATGAGTTTGGTACCAATAAAGTACATGGAGGAACAGGTTTGGGATTGTCGATCGTGAAGAACCTGGTGGAATTAATGGGGGGCACGATAACGGTTGAATCAGAATCAGGTAAAGGGACACTTTTCAGGTTTACCTTGCCGATGGAAAAATAAAACCTGCTTTTTCATACGTTTTACATTTTCAATTTGACTGTGCATAACTTTCTCGCACTAAGCTGCATCACTTTTGTAGCGAACACCAACGGTATGGAACTCGCCAATAAACATCCCCTTGGGCGTAAACTGCGGCATTCATGGCTCGTTTCGGATAATCATCAGCTCGAAAAATGGTTCCTCTATCCTGACATCTTTCGTCTGAGCCTGGGTATTTTTACGAATAAAGGTGTTGGCTCATTTAAAAAAGTTGTACCGGCATCTCCTCTTTCTGACTGAACAAAAACGTATTATCAGGATAATAAGTTGTATTCTATTCGTTCAGAAGTTGTAATTTTATACTTCAACAGATGTCTTATATTAAAAACTGATCAATCATCCAACTGCTTTAAAAACCAAACAAATGAAAATCGATCGGCGAATTTTTCTGAAAACAAGCGGAACAGTGGCGACGGCAAGTTTACTGTTGCCTCCGTTGATCCAGTCGTGTCAGGGAATTTCATTCTCTGATATTGCAAAAAGTTATCTGGATCATTTTGAAGTAACTCCTCAATTATTGCAAAGGATCATTGCGGCAGCGCTGAGCAAAGGAGGCGATTACGCAGATCTTTTTTTTGAACACCGGATACTGGGCAGCCTCGGATTGGAAGATGGCAAAGTAAACCGGGCCTACTCCAATATTGACTATGGCGTGGGTATCCGTGTATTGAAGGGCGACCAGACAGGTTTTGCCTATTCAGAGATCATTGTTCCTGAAGCTTTGCTGAAAGCGGCCCAAACCGCAGCCAATATTGCAAACGGGACAATGGCCGTTGGACCACAAGATATCAGTGAATCCATCCCCGCGAATTATTACGCGATTCAGAAATCGTGGGAAGATGTTTCAGTAAAGGAAAAGATCCCATACCTGCAAAAGGTCAACGAAAAGGTATTTTCGCTCGATAAGCGGGTAACCAAAGTCAATGCTTCGCTCACCGACGAAAGTGTCTATATGCTGCTTTATACTTCCGATGGAATCCTGTCTTACGACTACCGGCCAATGGTCAGCATGGGAGCCATGTGCATTATGGAAGAAAATGGGAAAATTGAAAATTCGTATGCATCCCGGTCATTCAGACAGGGTTCTGAATTTCTGAATGACGATCTGGTCAACCAGCTTTCCCAAGAAGCCGTTGATAAGACGGCTATCCTGTTTGAGGCAACCAAACCGCGGGCCGGAGAGATGCCGGTAGTGATGGGTGCAGGCGGTTCCGGGATCCTGCTTCACGAAGCCATCGGTCACACCTTCGAAGCTGACTTTAACAGAAAAGGAACTTCCATCTTCTCTGATAAAATGGGCAAAAAGGTGGCTGAAAGCTTTGTCAACATCGTCGACGACGGCACACTTCCGTCAAACAGAGGCTCAATTAACCTGGATGATGAAGGAACTCCTTCACAGAAAACCTATCTGGTTAAAGACGGAATACTTAACAGTTATCTGCATGACCGGATCAGCGCAAATTTTTATAAAGTTCCTTCATCCGGAAATGGACGAAGACAATCATTCCGCCATGTACCGATCCCCCGTATGCGGGCGACCTATATGGAAACAGGACCTCACAGCAAGGAAGAGATCATTGCCCGGGTAAAGAAAGGCATTTATGTCGATAATTTCAGTAACGGCGAAGTCAAAATCGGCGCAGGCGATTTTACCTTCTTTGTAAAATCGGGATATCTCATCGAAAACGGAAAGCTCATCCAGCCAATCAAAGATATTAACATCATTGGCAATGGTCCTCAGGCCCTGGCCGACATCAGCATGTGTGCATCCGATTTTCGGATTGACAATGGCACGTGGACTTGCGGAAAAAACGGCCAAAGTGTGCCGGTAACATGCGGGCTCCCCACTGTTCTGGTAAAAAAACTAACCGTTGGAGGAGTAAACGGGTAGTGAGCCGAAAGGCATAAGTATCAAGACACAAGATATGAGCGCTGTGCTGTCTCTCGCTTAAACGTGCCACTTGATACCTTATAACCTTGAAGCCTTGTAACCTTAAACATTTTTGACATCTTTCCTATGACACAAGAAGAAAAATATAAACTGGCGCATTGGGCGATCGAACATGCGCTGAAAAACGGAGCCGCCGAAGCAAGTGTGGCGATCTCGGAAAGCAAAAGCAGTAATGTGGATGTCCGTGAACAAAAGATTGACACGTTGAAGGAAGCTATCCAAAGCAACCTGAACATCAGGCTCTTTGTTGACAAGAAGTATTCCTCCCATTCCACCAATCGTCTCAACCGGAAGGAACTGGCCCGTTTTATAGAAGAAGCGACCGAAGGCACCCGTTTTTTGGCAGAGGATCCTTTCCGTACGCTGCCCGAACCTGATCTTTATTATAAAGGAGGTGGTACGGATCTGCAAACGGAAGATAAAACATACGATCAGCTGGATGCTGCCAAAAAAGTAGAGCTGGCATTCCGGATCGAGAAAGAAGCTTATAAAAAAGATGAGCGTATCCTCTCTGTTACAGCCGGATATAATGATTATACCGGGAACAGGATACTGGTTACCAGTAACGGATTTGAAGGCGGAACCGCAAACAGCAGCTTCGGGCTATACGCATCGGTATCAGTCAATGGAGGAAATGCACGGCCCAGCGACTACTGGTCTGAACGGTCACTGTTTTTTGACAAGCTCAAAAAATCGGACATTGCTTCGGTTGCTTTATCGCGTGCCCTGAAAAGGATCGGGCAGCAAAAAATCAATTCGGGAAAATATACGATGGTTGTTGAGAACCGGGTTGCCGGCCGACTATTGGATCCGCTGGTTGAAGCGTTGAACGGATATAATATTCAGCAAAAGAATTCATTTCTCATCGGTAAAATGGGAAAACAAACCGGTTCAGAAAAATTAGATCTGACCGACGATCCGTTTATTGTCTCCGGAAGCGGATCCCGGTTATTCGACAATGAAGGACTGGCAGCAAAGAAACGGACGGTATTCGAAAAAGGGATATTGCGTACGTATTTTGTTGATACCTATTACGGGAAAAAACTGGAACTGGAGCCGACTACAGGGAATACTTCAAACCTGATACTCACTCCGGGAACACAATCGTTAGATGAAATGATTGCGTCGGTAAAGAACGGCATTTTCGTGACAGGATTTAACGGAGGAAACACGAATGGATCGACCGGTGATTTCTCCTATGGCATCGATGGTTTCCTGATCGAAAATGGTACTCTTGTCAAACCTGTTGCAGAAATGAATATCAGCGGGAACATGAACGTATTCTGGAAGGAACTGGCAGCAGTCGCTAACGATCCCGAACTGAATTCTTCCTGGAGAATTCCCTCTATGATGTTTACCAACGTTGATTTCAGCGGGATTTAAACAAGCTCACAAGAAAAAGAGGGTTCAAACAAGTTGTTGAGCCCTCTTTTTTAGGTTATAAATGACTAATCATCCAATCTTATAAATTTACCATCCGGATCAAATTCGATCTCCAATTGATTGTTTAACTGAATTTGCTGGTACCATCAATATGGGTAGTCCGTCCTTGTTCATTTTAGTCTGGTTTATTCCAAATAGAGCAGGCCATTTTATTCAATTCAGGTATGTTCAGAAAGGGTGAAGGTTTTTCGATGAGGACTTTTTCCCGCAAACGATCCTGGATTATCTGACTCAGTACTTTCAGCGTGGTTTTTCCATGCGAAAATCTCTCCAGGTTTTCTTTCACCAGCTCTTCCACTGCCCGACCCAAATGGCTGTGATTTTCGGCCCTGTTTCTTCCAAATTCCTTTTTCCACAGATAATCGACCGATTTGGGAAATATTTCATTCATTGCCTGACGGATCATTTTCTGCGCCTGATCTTCGCTGACCGTGGGGTGGCAGAAATGAACATGATCCTTGTTCAGGAAATAGCTTTCAATATCAGTTCCCCTCGTTACGAAGAGGTGGGTATCGATCCTGCTGAAGCTTTCACGTTGTCCGGCAATTTCGGCATCGGTCAGGTAATCACGGTCACGATGAACCAGTATCTTTACCTCCGGCATTTTTTCCTTTACAAAAATCGAAAAGAGGTTTGCTGACCCCAGGTTTGAACAACCTCTATACGAAATGAGCGATGTTTCCGCCATGTTAAATCCGGACGACTGCAGGAGGATTCCAAGCAGGTTGCTGGTAGCGCTGTCTTCAGTAAGAACAATGCATTTTTCGCCTTTGTCAAGATTTTTCAGCTTTTGTTCAAGTTCATACTTGGCCTGAACCGAAAGATAATCGGGTCCGGTTACAAATTCCTGGATCGACTCCAGTTCCTTTACGGCGATAAATCGAACCAGAGGTTCGGGATTACCCCGGTCAGCTTTTTCAAGGGTTTCATAGTATTTCAGCCGTTCATCGCGGCGGATAAGCACAGGAAGGTAACCATCCCGCATCAATGTGTGGTTCAGCAGTAAACGGGCAATCCGGCCATTCCAGTCTGTAAAGGGATGGATCACCGTGAGTCGGTAGTGCAACCATGCGGCACGGGCAACGGGATGCTCATGACCGGCTTTCACGGATTGATTATACCATTCTATCAATTTTTCCATTTCGTCCTCAATAGTTTCAGGCTTTGACGTTTGCTGCCTGTCTCCTTTGATACTCAGCAAGTATCGTTCACTGTCGCGATAACTGGTCTCGCCCAGAAGTATTTCCGCGAGCAGGCGGATACTGGTTGAAGAAAGCATCTGACCGGCCATATCGAACATCAATTCGACAACTGCCCGTTCCTTACCCAGGCCGAGATAAAAATCTTTCATTTCGTCATAGCTGTTGTTTTCGGGTCGGTCCTTTCCGGCAAAGGCTTTCTGTTTTCCCGCCTTCAGTGAGCTAAGGTGATGCGTGATCTTATCCGAAAACCGGTCCCTGATCAGCGAAACAAGCGGATCATAACTGGCCAGCTGTTTCACAGACTTCAGTCTTTTATCAATCTCCGTAATTTCCGGCAGCAAAATATGCAGGTTCATCTTCTCAATTTTTCATTAAAACTAATCTATTTTTTTAACCGACCAATTATTTGCCAAAGGTTTCCTTTCTTCAACGTCTCGTGGAAAATGCTTCAGGATTCCGGATGGAGTTGAAACTTTCGTTCAGCCATACGCATGATAAGATTTGCAGTCTCCTCAATTCCAAGGACCGACGAGTTGATGCACAAATGATAGGACTGAGCGGCGCCCCAAATTTTATTACTGTAATAATTATAATAAGCTGCCCTCTTTTTGTCCATCTTTTCGATAAAATCGCGGGCTTTATTCACCGGTATCTGCTGAATCGCAGCGACGCGGTTGATACGGTCGTTTATATCAGCGCTGATATAAACGTTCAGGCAGCAAGGATAATCCTTCAAAACGTAATCTGCGCATCTCCCGATGAAAATAGATGAACTCTTCTCAGCCAGTCCCTTGATCACATCACTCTGTATTTGAAATAAGGTCTCATTGCTCAGGTAATAATTCGAATAGATCTCGTCAATTAAAGAACTTCTCATGCCAAATAAGCCGCCAATCAGGCTATGACTGGTTTTCTCGTCGGCCTGCTCAAAAAATTCTTTTCCTAAGCCGCTCTCCTGCGATGCAATCTGGATTAACTCCTTGTCATAGAAAGGAATGCCCAGCCTGGCGCTTAGTTTTTCTCCTATTTGAAGGCCACCGCTACCCAGTTGCCTTCCGATATTAATAAAGTACTTTTCGCTCATGATTTATTTCAGATTAGGCTTGTTCGATTTACGATATTGCGTGATGAGCATGTAACCGGCAACAATGCTTGCCAATAGATCGGCTGCAGGCATACTGATCCAAACACCATTCACTCCGAATAAAGGAGGAAAAATAAACAGGAACGGCAATAAAAAAAATACCTGTCGGGTCAGCGACATAAAAATCGCCTTTCCCGGCATGCCGATACTCTGAAAAAAGTTTGAAGTCACCATTTGAAAACCGACAATGGGGAAAAACATAAGCACTGTTCGTAGTCCGGGAGCAGCAATATCAATCAACGTTTTATCGCTTGTGAAGGCAGAAACAACGGTTCGCGGGAAAAACTGACTTAGCAAGAAAGCCACTGTCATCACCCCGGTTGCTAATATGATGGTCTGTTTCAAAACCCGGTTCACCCGCTCCATCTTTCCCGCTCCAAAGTTGTAGCCGGCAATGGGTTGCATACCCTGATTCAATCCAAGGATGACCATCGGGAAAAGCGAACCGATCCGGTTAATGATGCCGTATGCGCCCACTGCAAGGTCGCCACCATGTTTAATCAGGCTTTGATTGATCACGATGATCACGATAAACGCAGCTGCATTCATCATGAATGGAGCCATTCCAATAGATAACGAATCGACCACTATTTTACTTCTGAGCCGAAACGTATCCTTTTGCAAATGAATAAAATTCTTCTTGTCGGTAAAAAAACGAATTTGCGCGGCGAGCATGACTGTTTGTGATAAAACAGTGGCGAGCGCAGCTCCCCGGATTCCCCAGTTAAATACAAAAATAAACAGAGGTGCCAATATGATGTTCAGAAGTACCGTGGAAATCACGTTGATCATCGATTTTCGGGGGCTGCCGGATGCCCTGAGCAGTGCATTAGAACCCAGATAAAGATGCGTGATTACATTACCAATTGTAATAATCAGCATAAAATCGCGGGCATAACCGATTGTTTCACTGCTGGCTCCAAAAAAGTAAAGGATCGGATCCAGGAACAGAAGAACAACCGCGGAGTAGCAAATTCCAATGATCAGGTTTAGCGTGAATACGTTTCCAAGAATACAGTTGGCCGTTTCATAATCTTTCTGTCCCAGGCGAAGCGACATCAGCGATGATGCACCTCCCCCGACCAGTGAACCGAAGGCCGCGGCCAGGTTCATCAGCGGGAAGGTTATTGCCAGACCGGATATCGCCAGCGGCCCGACACCGTGGCCGATAAAAATACTGTCGGTGATGTTGTACAATGAAGACGCGGTCATGGCAATGACCGAGGGAATGGCATATTGAAGAAGCAGATGCCATATATTTCCGGTCCCTAAGGCAGTTGGTGATCCTTTTTGCAGCATAGTACCTTACCGGATCACTACCGTTTTAATGTTAACGAATTCCCGAATACCAAAAATGGCAAGTTCACGGCCATAGCCGCTTTCTTTTATACCGCCAAAAGGCAGACGCGGATCGGATTTCACAAAATCATTAACAAAAATACAACCCGCTTCGATGCCTTTTTCGGCCAACTTTTTCGCCTTGGCCGTGTCGGCAGTGAATACCCCGGCTCCAAGGCCAAAAACAGTATCGTTGGCAATTTTAACAGCTTCATCTTCCGATCTTACTTTGATCAGTGACGCCACCGGGCCAAATAACTCTTCGTCATAGGCAGGCATGCCCGGCATCACGTTTTCCAGTATGGTTGGCGGATAGAACGCAGCCTCATGCTCAGGAATAAATCCGCCGCACAAAATCTTTGCACCTTTCTCTTCCGAAGTCTTCACCTGTTTGTGCAGGTTGTCCCTTAATTCATGCCTTGCCAGAGGGCCTATGGCAGACACGGGATCATTGGGATCGCCGAAACGGGCTTCCAGCATATACCGGAGA
Organism: Prolixibacteraceae bacterium; assembly: GCA_039679975.1. Taxonomy (GTDB): domain Bacteria; phylum Bacteroidota; class Bacteroidia; order Bacteroidales; family Prolixibacteraceae; genus JBCFBK01. The sequence goes on along the minus strand of JBDKTZ010000098.1, from coordinate 25,420 downwards.
AAAGAATCGCGAAACTGATCGTAGACTGTCTCCATTACAAGAAAGCGTTTGGCGCCAATACAACTTTGCCCGGCATTCAGCAGGCGGCTTGTCGCACACAATCTGGCAGCTTCATCGATATGGGCATCAGGCAGAATCAGGTAAGGATCGCTTCCTCCCAGTTCCAGCACCGTCTTTTTCAAGACAGCCCCGGCGGTGGCGGCCACTGACTTTCCGGCCGGTGTGCTTCCTGTAAGCGTCACTGCTTTTATTTGCGGATTTTGAATGACTTGTTCAACCTCTTTACCACTAATCAGCAAACTGCGAAAAATATCCTCAGGCAGCCCCGCTCTTCTAACGGTTTTTTCGATGGCTATCGCACAACCCGGAACAGCACTGGCATGCTTTAAAACGGCCGTATTTCCCGCCATCAGCGCGGGTGCCAGAAAACGAAAGACTTGCCAGAACGGGAAATTCCAGGGCATCACTGCCAGAATGGTACCAAGCGGCTGAAAAGTAACATATGACTCACCCGCGTCTGTTTTGACTGTCTCATTTTGAAGAAAACGGGCCCCGTTTTCCGCGTAGTACCGGCACACCCATGCACACTTTTGAATTTCCCCAAGCGCTTCCCTCTTTATTTTGCCCATCTCAGCGACCATGATGGCGGCAAGCTGCTCCCGGTCGTTCATCAATTGGCTCTCCAGATTCAACAGGCATCTTTTACGCTCCTCAAAAGAGGTACTTTTCCACATCAGCCAGGCTTTGGCAACGCTGTTAATGATTTGCTTTACTTCGCTTCCCGTATGATCCTGATAATCTTCAACTGTTTTATTTGTAAATGGGTTGACTGAACGCATAAGCTCTTAATTTATTATCTTCAAATTTACAATAAAAATCTTCAGCTCTGTTTTTATAGTCGGAACAAAACTTCCTCAAAAACGAAGCCTTTACCAAACCCTCCTCTCTGCCTTGTTACCGTGTCACCTTATCACCTTCCTGCCTTCCTGCCGCCCGAACTAAACATAGGTCATTTTTTTATGAACTTAAACACGGATTTGTTTAGCTTTGTATATCGTCAAAATAAAGATCAAACTTCTGCTTTATGCTTGAGCTAAAAAACCTGACTAAATCGTACGGCGCTGTAAAAGCAGTTCAGAATGTTAACCTGACAATCGGCAAGGGTGAATTCTTTTGCTTGCTTGGCCCCAGCGGATGCGGAAAAACGACCATCCTGCGCATGATCGCCGGTTTTGAAAAAGTTAGCGGCGGACAGATCCTTCTAAATAATAAAGACATTACCAGCGAATCACCCAACAAACGGGACGTGAATACCGTTTTCCAGAACTATGCGCTCTTTCCGAATATGAGCGTTCGGGATAACATCGCCTATGGCCTGAAAATAAAAAAAATTTCCAAAACGGAGCTGGAACAAAGACTGGAAGAAGTGATCCGGCTTATTGGTCTGGCCGGTTTTGAGAAGCGAATGCCGGCCCAATTGTCGGGCGGGCAGCAGCAACGCGTGGCACTGGCCCGGGCATTGGTGAACCGGCCCCAGATCCTGTTGCTCGATGAACCGCTGAGCGCTCTGGACAAAAAAATCTCGGAGCAAACCCGCAACGAATTGGCGGAACTTCAGAAAAAAGTAGGGATTACCTTCATCTTTGTCACCCATAACCAAACCGAAGCGCTGGCATTAGCCGACCGGATTGCAGTAATGAAAGATGGCGTGATCGAACACTGTGATGCTCCCAAAGAAATTTATGAACGTCCCTTAACACACTTTGTAGCCGATTTCATTGGTTCCATGAACTTTTTCAGCGGCACTGTAGCCCGTTCCGATCAAAAAATGACCATTCTCGACATTTCGGGAGTGGGTTCAATCGCGCTCGCTTATAATCAGGTTCAGCAACCGGGAACGAAGGTGATCTACTGCATCCGTCCCGAACGTGTCAAGATCAGCATGCTTGGGCCCGCTATTTACGAAAACGGGCTTAAAGGTATCATCCGGCAAAAAAATTACCTGGGCGAAATCACAAAATTCATGGTTGAACTCGAAAGCGGCATGCAGGTCTCGGTGATCGCCCAAAATTACCTGTTGCAGTTGTCTAACGAATTTTATGATTTAGGTGAACGGGTTTATCTGAACTGGAGTCAAACCTCAGGAGAAATCATCCATGTTTAAGAAAATCAAAGAACAACACATTTTGCTGGCTCCGCCTGCTTTCTGGCTGTTGCTGTTTTTCATCATTCCGATTTTTATCGTGATCGGATACAGTTTCAACATCGGGGTGGCAGGCAGCAGTCCCGGGTTTACTTTCGATTACTACAGGCAGGCCTTGCAGGGAATGTATATCGGTATTTTTCTGAAGTCGTTTGTGTACGCGCTGGTAACAACAATTCTGACGCTTTGCATAGCCTTCCCGATGGCGTATTTTATGGCCTTTGCTTCGGCCAGGACCAAATTACTTATTATGTTTTTGATTATTCTGCCATTCTGGACCAATTTCCTGATCCGGATGTACGCGATCATGACCCTGCTGGGCGACTCCGGACTGCTCAACAGTGCTTTGCTCTACACGGGAATCATCGGTGAGCCCCTGAAAATGATCAACAATTCCTTTGGCATGTATGTGGGATTTGTTTACTGGAATCTTCCTTTTATGGTCCTGCCTGTTTTTTCTTCGCTCGACCGGATGGACGTTTCGCTGCTTGAAGCGTCGCTGGATCTGGGGGCCAGCCGCCGGCAAACCTTTATGAAGATTACCCTGCCTTATGCAGTCCCCGGTCTGGTAGCAGGCATTATTTTCACGTTCATTCCGACTCTTGGAAACTTTGTAATCCCGGAATTTCTGGGAGGAACCGAAAATACCATGATCGGGAATGTGATCACGGCACAGTATCTCCAGGCCCGAAACTGGCCGTTCGGATCAGCCCTTTCAACAGTATTGATGTTTGTCATCATGATCTTTATCTCGTTGTACATACGATTCTTTGATCCTACCAAATCAAAAAATACGATAACCTTTTAAGCTATGGCGGGAAATCTTGCAAGAGGAAACGACCTTAAAATCGGACAAAGCGTCACACTGAAGGTCATCACAATCGCCGGGATCCTGTTTTTGCTGCTCCCATTGATCATTCTGATCCTGTTTTCATTCAATGAATCGCGTACGGTCTCCCTCTGGACCGGTTTCTCCTTAAAATGGTATCATACTGCTTTTTCGGATGCCGGCTTGTGGATGGCTGTCCGGAACTCCGTTCTGATTGCCATTATCAGTACATTCGTTACAACCATTCTCGGAACGATGGGAGCCATTTTACTGGCGAAATATAATTTCTGTGGCAAAGAGCTCTTTCAAAACCTGCTCTATGTTCCTGTCATCCTCCCCGAAATTATACTGGGAGTGTCGCTGCTGGCCTTGTTTATGCTGATCGGGTTCCCGCTCGGGCTTCTTTCCGTGATCTGCGCCCATATTGCTTTCAGCTTTCCTTTTGTAACCATGATCATTCTGGCCAAAGTGATCAATCTTCCCCCGTCGCTCGAGGAAGCCAGTCTCGACCTTGGCGCGAACCGCCGGCAGACTTTTGTAAAAGTGATCCTGCCCAACATTTCACCAGGCGTGATTTCCGGCGCCTTGTTCGCCTTTACCATGAGTATCGATGACTTCGTTGTTACTTTCTTCACTGCAGGGGTCGGAGCTTCCACTCTGCCGCTCAAGATCTATTCCCTGATCAAATTTGGCCTGACCCCATCGATCAATGCCATCTCGACTATCCTGATCATTTTTACCATACTGGCACTTACAACCGCCAATTTCCTTCAAAAGAGTGAAAAAGTGAATAAGAAAATCAAACTGTCCATTGCCGGCTTTTTCACGCTGGCGCTCGGATTCGCAATCCTGGCCCCGTTTTTTACTAAAAGTCAGGAAAAACTGAATATCTACAACTATTCCGATTACCTGAGCAAGGACCTGATCAGCGAGTTTGAAAAAGAAACAGGGATCGATGTTTCAGTTGATTTCTATAATGACAATGAAGAGCTGCTGTCGAAGTTGAAAATGGGCGTCACCGGATATGACCTCATTGTCCCTTCCGGCTATATGGTAAAGATCATGATCAACGAAGGATTGCTTGCTCCCATCAACTTTGATTCCATCCCCAATCACACATTCATTTCTTCTGAATTCAGGAAGATGCCGTACGACTCCACAGGACGGTACTATGTCCCATATGCCTATGGCTATTCAGGGATTGCCTATAACAGCGATTTCATCAAAGATTCGATCAACTCATGGTCGGCCTTGTGGGATCCCCGTTACAAGGGAAAGATCACCATGATCGACGAAATGAATGAGACGTTCTTTGTCGCATATAAAATGCTGGGGTATGATTTTGAAAAAGATACCTCCAGGCTGAATGAAGCCCGCGACGTTTTAATCAGGCAAAAACCCCTGCTAAAAAAATATGAATCAAACAACGTTGAAGCATTGATGTTGAGCGGCGACGTATGGATTGCCCACACCTGGAACGGACAGCTTTCCCGTCTGGCCAATATGAATCCGAAATTCAAAGCGGTTGTCCCCAAAGAAGGTGTACTTTTCTGGGTGGACAACCTGTGCATCCCGGCTTCGTCGGCAAACAAAAAAAATGCCGAAAAGTTTCTGAACTTTCTGCTTCGTCCGGAGAACACCGCCAGGAATATCGGGGTGATCAACTATGCCATGCCGAACGATTCCGCACAAAAACTGCTGGAATCTTCCATCCGGAATAACAAGATCATTTTCCCGGAAACTGATGAGTCGGGATTTAAAGTATTGGAAGATAAAGGTGCTTTCAACAGGAAAATAGACAGGGCCTGGACCGAGGTGAAAATAAACTGACAGCCAAAGAAATACAGGAACTTTGACTTCGTATGTGAGACAAAAGGCATATCTTTATCCATCGTTTTGTATTTCTTTAACAGTCACGAACTTAAAAACTTTCGGGATGAAGAACCTATTCGTTGTTTTCGTTTTTGTTTTTACAGGAATACAGCTTTTCGCGCAAAAGCACGACCGGATTGCCGGCATTTGGTGGAATGATGAGAAAACATCAAAAATTGAAGTTAAAAAAGAAGCCGACGGGTCCTACTCGGGTACCATCCGTTATCTGATACCGGAACGTTATGAGAACGGACAGCCGCCAAACGATAAAAAAAATCCGGATCCGGCACTGCGCAATCGTTCCATGCTGGGGCTTGTTATCCTGACGGGGCTTCAGTACGACCCGAAATCGGATGAATGGACCAAAGGGCGCATTTATGATCCCAAATCAGGCAAAACATACGACTGTTATGTCTGGATGAAAGACAGTAGTGACGTGCTTTTCATGAAGGGCTACGTGGTAGGTATCCGCTGGCTGGGCCGGTCGACCGAATGGACCAGGACAAACCTTTAAAAAAAGAATGCGCTAATCTTTAACCCTGCTGAATCGTAAAGTTTTCACCACCCAGTCAGGCAGTGATTTTTTAGGATCCCGGCCTTTAAGATTCATGTACCAGCCCAGCTTTTCAACAATGGGAAGCTTATGGGTTTCGACAAATTCGATGGGTGTGCCGTCAGGGTCGGAAATATAGGAAAAATGACCGGCCGCGGAACCCATATCGAAACTATCGGCGCTGTTTACGGTAAACGGGAATCCTTTTTGCCCGCATTCCTTTTTCAGGAGATCCATTCCGATAATATCAATGCACAGATGAATAAAACCCAGCTCACCCCAGATGCGGTCCTGATAAATTTTCCGGGGCGTACGGTCCAATGGCTGAACGAGCTCGATTTGAGTAGGGCCAAGCAGTTTACTGAAAGGACCCGTTCTGAATTCGTGTTTCAGCAATACTCTCCGATATTTTTCGGTTCCTCCCGGTAATGCAGCATAATCCTGAAACGTTCCGCTTTCGTCGTACACCACCTGATTGTACTGAAGAATATCAGCATATACTTCTTTCGCCTTTTCAATATCCGACACCCCGATCACCGCACCGGCTACTCCACCCGTCGACGAACTTTGTTTCATGAAAAAAACCGGTTCTTCCACCACTTCGAAAAGGTTGTTATACGGATCTTTGAGGTAATAATGCAGATGACCCTGCGGATCTTCGTTTAAGGTCCCCAGGATGTCTAGTCCTGACACCTGGTGTTCACGAAATGCACTTTGAATATCACGGCTCTTCATCTTGCAGATGTAAATACCGGTATCGCCGAGTCTCAAATCAAATACCGGGGGGTTGGGGGTAATTCCCGTGTGCTGCCAGATCTCGAATCCGCCGCCGCCTTCCATGTTCATCGCCAGGGCCGCGTACCGCTCACATTTCCTTCCGTTCGTATAGTGCAGCATCAATTTGGCTACCGCCGTATCCTCAAAAACGCGGATGTCCATTCCAAATGCCTTACGATACCATTTCCAGGCTTCACCGGCTTTTTTCACGCCGATACCTATTTGTTGAATTCCGCAGATATTCTTCTTATCCATAGTTTTAATTGTCTGATATGTTTTCCGTGCTTCAATTTTTGATCTTTGTGACCAGCCAATGGTATAATGCCGGAACGAAACGTCTGATGAAGACCATGACAAGCTCTTTTCCTCCCACTAAAATCTCCCTGCGGTCGTTCTTTACAGCCTTCACGATCCGCTCAGCGCACACTGACGGGTACATTCCGGAGGCCTGACCTTTGTCCATCTGCTGATAAGATGAGCCGTCTTTGGTCATTGCATTGAGCGATACGTTGGTTCGGATAAATCCGGGTGAAACGATCGTAACGCTGATGTTTTCACTGCTTAATTCGGCTCTTAGTGATTCAAAATATCCCTGGAGTGCATGTTTGGAGGCCGAGTAGGCTGTTCTTGTCCTGACGCCGAATTTGCCCGTGATACTGCTGATGACCACCAGGTGCCCCGAGCGATTCTTAAGCATATGAGGCAAGACAAGCTTGGTTAAAGCGACCGTACCGAAAAAATTGAGCTCCATGATGGCCCGGTCAATCTCCAGCGGCGTCTCTTTGGCAAGCGACCGCTGGCTCCGTCCTGCATTATTGATCAGCACATCAACCCTCCCTGTCTTTGCCAGCACAGATTTGACCACGGATTCCAATCCACTGACATGCGAAAGATCAAAGGGTTCGATCAGACACATCGAAGTCGTCAACAGGCATTTCGCTTTTACCTGTTCCAGTTTTTCATGGTTCCGGGCCGAGAGGACCAGAAGTGCCCCTTCCCTTGCAAAGGCATAAGCCAACTCCTCCCCGATCCCCGATGATGCTCCTGTAATCCAAACAATCTTACCCCTGAGATTCTTCATATTTTTTATATTAAAAACTCATTTCAGCCCGGAAACGGAAACCACCATTGTCTGTAAAATTTCTGTTCCTGTAGTATGAATTGAGCTGATGCACGTATTCCACACGTAAAACCTTGAAAATATTAGTGATCCCAAATCCGATTTCAGCATATGGTTCTTTGAAATCATTCGTATAATATCCGGGCAGATCGAATACTCCCTCATACGATTTGGTCAGATCTCCGTAATGGCATTTCAATGAAACAATCTCACGCAACTTCATCTTCCTTACCAGGGGAACCCGGTTCAGGATCACACCTCCTCCATTAAAATGCAGATGCGTGTTGGTATACAAATTATGTGCGAACGACGCGAAATGCAACAGGTTATAACGGTCTTTAGCGTAACCCAGCGACATGGATCCCACGGGTTGATCCAGCAGATCATAAGGCGCTTTTCCGAATAAATAACCTGCATTGAAGATATAATTCATAAAAATCTGTCCCATGTTAATCCGTCCCTGGATGGAGCCGTGGAATTGGGTATAAAGCCCCTCAACATTCATATTCCCTCCGGGCAGCGAAGTCCGTCCAATGTCCATACTGAGATTGACCACAGGAACAGGATTCACATAATAAACGCGGTCAAAGAAATATTTATCATAGTGCTGCCCAAAGGTAAAGCGCAGGTCTGTCATCAGTCCGTAATTCCTGTAATGCATATAGTCGTTATCATTTTTTGTGAACCGGACGTACGAAGTGGCGGTATTTGACAACAGATAAGGAGATACTTCAAAATGAGTTCCGCCCGAAGTATTGTACTCTGCCCTGAATTCAAAGTTCTTTTCTTCCTTTAAGTAAGGATTTCGTTCCCTTGCAGTAAATATGGCAATAAAATTTCCTGTTCCCCGGTTGTTCGGGTTATTTTTAATGAACCTGAGATATTTGTCCTGCGAAACCAGCGTGTAATCGTTCGAATAGCTGAATCTGAAAAGGAAACGGTCGGTTTCCTCCGGCTGATAGGTCATATTCAGTCCATATTTAAATTCTTCATTCTTTGTACCGTAGCCAAGAAAACCGCCCACAGAAAAGTTTTTAAACATTTTCTCGCTTGTGCGCAACGGTATGGTAAAACGGTTCCCTTCAATCAGGTTAGTACTGTAAATGTCAAAGACAGGTCCGATATCGATTTTGCCGGCATTAATATAGCTGGTCAAAACCATTCCCCCAATTGCATCGATCCCTTTAACAACCTCATGTTCCTTTAATTTATCCACACGTGCATAAGGATCTTCCAAAGGCTCACGAACCTTAAATTCCGGTTGACTTCTCCACATAGCGGCCCTGACCTGGTCGAGCCGAGCCGAATTGGAATACCTTGTCGATTTATTGATCAGCCAGTTGCCTTTCGACACGTTATCGATCCGTTTAGAACTGTAATTCGAAGCGGAATCCTTGTTTAACGTCAGCGCCAGGTTAATCCTGATTTGTTGCTCATCATAAAACCATCTGTTGTCGGGCAGCTTATTAAAGATGACATGAGCGTCAAAGCCGTTCACAAAGTTCAGGTTGGCTTCCCTGGAAATGTAAGCATCGATCTTTGTCAATGCAAAGCTGCCGTCTTCGATGGTAAAACTACCCGAGAACAGTTGATTGTACTTGTTTTTGGGCGCGTACGAGAACTGAAAGTATTTTGTACTGTCAATGGTGATACTGTCGTTCAGGTAAAGGTTATAGAACGACAACGCTGAATTGCTGACCGGGGAAATAAACCCGCGGTCAAGGATAAAGATCTGATCCTTATAAAAATCCAGATCAACGACCACATTCTGCAAAATAACAGTTTCGAAAGCTTGATTAAGCCTGGGAAATATGCTGTTCTTTTTCTGATATACCACATTTGAACTGTCAGACGAAACGTTCTGCGCTTTCTCTGACAGGTAAACCGGTGAGAACCGCAGATCCTGATGATCGACCTTAACCGTTACATCTTCCAGATTTCCAAAAGATCGAATGATGCGGGAGGTAGTATCTACCGCTATATACACAGTAGTCGTTTCCATCGCCTTGTAGTTTCTGACATCCAGTATTTTTTCACGGTTTTCCTTTTTGTGCCTGAGAATCTCATTAAATAACACTCTTGCACGAGGAACTTCCGGTTTTACGGTCACTTCATTAATTACTTTTACATCCTCTTCCAACAAAACCGTCAACGCTTCATCTTCATTTTTTCGGATCAGAATTTCCCGTGACCTGTATCCGACCGATGAAACCAAAATCGTGTCATTTTTAGGCGATACGATTTTAAACCGTCCCTCAATATCCGTAGTCGTTCCCTGCTGCGTCCCCTTTACCCAAATGTTTGCAAAAGGAACAGGTTCCTTACTGCCCGAATCTTTCACAAAACCCGAGACCTGCTGAGCGTACATACCGGAACCCGTCAGAATGATCCAACTAATAATGATAAATCGTACTAACATACCACACCACTCAATTTCCCTTTTTCACCAACCAATAAAGCCCCTTAACCCCTATTTTTATATCATCAAGCCGGAGCAATACAAAAATTTTCTCGATATATGCAATGACTCCCCAGCCCACGGCCAGGTAATACATCCAGGAATAGAATCCGAAAACGAATAATACAAAAAAGAATATGCTTTGTATATAACCTGCCGATACTGCCGAATAAAGATGCAAGCCCGGTATTTTACCAAAACGGTAAAAAGACACGAGATAACTCAGTATGAAAACAGTCAGGAACAAATATAATATCCATGCATGAGGCTCTATCTCAGTCCATTTAAAAAGGAATAATCCGAGTAAAGCCATCGCGTAGGTGCAAATATCGGCCAGGTTATCCAGCGCCGCACCAAAATTGGTTTGCAGTTTAAAATAACGTGCAATATTCCCGTCGAGGACGTCACTGATCAAGCTAATACACAAAAGAACAACAAACCCTTGTTCCCGCCCCGTAAGCGCCAGGAACAAGATCACCGGAAATGCCAGCAAACGATACAAACTGATCAGGTTAGGCACATTTAAAACGCTTTCTCCTTTAACTATAATTCTTTTCATTTGTCTAATTTTTCAACTTAGTTAACTGCAATCCGCCTATTCCGCCTCATTAGTCCGAGGCGCCCATCAACAGCAATGATCAGGAAACAGAAGTATATACGGTCTTTCTCTTCTTTTCAGAAAGATTATCGATAAAATACTCAAGCATCCGGAATACAGTCTGTTCGGTAGGCTGATTGCCGTCTGTTAAGACAATCGAATCCAGGTTTCTCGTATCAAATAAAATATGCGTATCCGCATAACTACTTGTAAATGACATACCTATGGAAATAATCCGTTCAAAGGCATTCATTTGTATATGTCCAAGCGATTTATCGGGTATAATATGAATTGGCAGGAGCTTGGACAGACTATCGGCGATATGACCGTTTTTGATTGAATTTTTGGCAATGAAATTCATGATCACAGGTAATTTCTCGGTTTCAAGTATTCTGAACAAATAGCTTATAACCAAATCGATTGGTATCAGATTCTGAGTCGAATCGGGGTCGACCTTTACCCTTACTGTTTCATTCGGATGCCGGTATGCCAGGTTATATACTCTTTTTGTAAAATCAAAAATGCCGTAATCCGTTTTCGTAACACCTGTTTTATTATTGCCTACCACCTGCGACAACCGGATAATATACCCGTTCAGTTGAGTGGTTTCCAAATACTTTTTTACCACATTTTCAGCAAACCGCTTTGACTGCTCGTAGTAGTTTCTGAACCGGCAGATCTCTTCGTCCTCATAAAACCGTTCTTCAAACGGACCCGTTATTCTGCCACATGAATAGGCCGTACTAATGTAAAAGAAACGCGATCGGGCTTTGGCAAACTTTAAAAATACGTTTATTGAGTTTTCAACTCCGTCCACATTCGTACTGAAAATTAAATCCTTCGATTTTAAATCATACTTTAAACTTGCGGCAAAATGAAAGTAATCGGCATCCCGGTCAAAAATCTCTTCCAATTGTTTCTCCGGAATGGAAAAATTTTTATCGAGTAATGAATAATTGTATACTTTCAGGCGTTGAGATTCCTTGTATTTACAATCAAGAATTTCGGACAACGCTTTTTTCATCTTGTCGTCAGCCGAATACTTAAGATCTGCTCTGACCAGCGCGATTACCTCGTATTCACCGGAAAGAAGCAGTTCATTAATAAAGTTCGAGGCTACATAGCCATTGGCTCCGTTTATAATTATTCTCTTCATGTTTTATATATTGTCCTGCTGAGTTATTTAAAACTATAAGATTATTTCCTCCTTTTTTATTTTTAAACTGTTTTTTCACAAAAAAAGTACTAATACCGTTATAACAGCTATTGGAATACTGAGATTATCTGATCCCCGCCAGCTAAACAGTTCTGCCAGGGTGCCGGCCAGGGATACTGTCATGGCCAGCCAAAATGTTTTTAAGTCAAATACCCCCCGATGAAAATAAAGAGCGATCAAGCTGATTATAAAGCTTGTAACCAGAAAAGCACAAGATCCGATTACGGTTTTTGTTGTCTTTATACCAAACAGGTTAATCTTGCCGTTGTTTTTTTTCGTACTCATTCCCAGTATTGCTGCCATGGGATCGCAAACAGCAAGTATCAGCATGGGCAGGATATAAACAAATTTATTATTCAGTAAACAGGAAATCAGAAATGCGATGTAGATTGAGAACGGCAACAGGTAACTCCCCACCGATTTTCTTTCAATATCGTGTATCGACTTCAGCTGTTTGCCGTATTGGGTGGCAAACAGCACAACAAAAAAGATGGCAGCAAGAATGAGCACATACCAATGAGATGTAAAAATATAAGGAAAAGGTACGGTAGCCAGTGTAGCTGTAAAATGAGCAAATTTGCGGGTTATTTCACCTTTCACTTTAAGGCGCCTGTAATTGAGCTCATTAAATATCAACAAAATACCTATTCCAAGTAAGTATACGAAAGCTAAAACAACAGTGTTGACCATTTTAATCCGATTGAATTTAAAAATTTAACAAACTCGCACTAAACGTCACCCAGGCCCCTCCTGCAATCAGGCTGTCGAAGCGGTCGAGAACGCCGCCGTGTCCGGGGATCAGGTTACTGTAATCTTTCACATTATATTTTCTTTTGTACAGAGAGGCAGCCAAATCGCCTGCAAAAGCAAATACCACCACACCCGTTGCCATAAACAATAATTCAAGGGGCGGTTTGTCATAAAGGTCGTGTAATAACAGTGCACTGGCCATTGCCACAATAAAACCGCCTAGCAGTCCGCCCAAGGTTTTATTCGGACTGATCCGCGGAAGTATTTTTGTCTTTCCCCAAAGCTGTCCTGTTATTTGGCTGAAACTATCGAAAATGGAAAGAATCAAAAAAGAAAAAAGGATCAGTTCCTTTTGTAAACCGGTAAACCGGTAAAATCCCGCGGCAAGCAATACGAAAACGCAAAGCGATGCCAGGAAAAAACCTCTGTCCGTATAATCGTTCAGGCGGAAAAGCTTGAACAGTTCGTAAAATCCCACGGCAATAATGACCAACGCCAGATATCTGAACACATCATCATCTGCGATAATACTAAAAAACAGGATATTAATAAGGAGAAAATAGGTTCCGAATTTGATATAACTTTTCCGGGCCGCCGGCTGGTCTTTTTTCCGGTTAATGAGGTAGAAACCAATGCCTCCAAACAAGAAATAAATCAGAATGATCAAGTAAATTGTCTGAATCATCTTTTCAGTTTTTGTTACACACTAGCCAATTATCATTAATAGTCCCAATGCAACCATGATTGCTGCATACCAGTACTTTATCTTGCTTTCTGAACTTTCTGTCCTGGCGCCTGCCAGCAGTTTTGGACCCGCGAGGGCTCCGACCGTTGATCCGGCAGTAAGGAAACTGACCAATGTCAGATCGATTTTGCCAATCAGGAAGTGAGCTCCCACCGCAAAAAACGTGTTGATCAAAACAATCAGCAGGGAAGTTCCGACCACGGTCTTTAACGGAATACGCATTGAAAACAAACCGGCAAGAACGGGCGCTGTGCCGCTTGTTCCGAAGGTTCCGGTGATGATCCCTGCAAACAAGCCATAAAATGAACCCTTTATTCGCCATACTCCGGAATGAGATCGTTTACCGGCAGCCCCTATACCCTGATCCCGCCAGGTGCGGAACATCATATTCAGCGCGATCAAAATACAATAAATGCCAAAACCGACCTTGAGCATACCGGCACTGACCAGGTTTGTAATACCAGCTCCGATAAAAGCGCCCCCGATACCGGCAAGTGAGAATACGGCAGCGACAGCAAAGTCGATATTGTTCCGGCGGTAATGACTGAATGAACCCACCATACAAATAGGCAGGGTCGCAACCAATGATGTGATCACTGCCGTTTGAGCAGGCACCTTTAAAAGAAGCGTCAGGATTGGAAGAAAGAAAAACCCTCCCCCACCGCCCAGCATGGAACCAAACAGGCCAATTACCAAACCCGCCAGAGGTAATAAATAATAGACCGGTTCTATCGGTGAATGAAATATCATAGTTATGTTCTCAATCTTAATTGTTTATAAATATCGATTGTTATCTGAAACGTTCCAGATGAATCACTGCCAGCGAATGTTTAAGTTCTGCACAGGTTAAAACACCATCCTGATAATGATATTCATTTGTTTTGTTGTTTTTTTCGTCTGTGATCAGATAGGTATGGTCAGCACCCCTTTTTAAAAGTTTACTTTCGCCGCTCCTTTCATTGTACATCATTGAAACCGTCTTCGGTTCATTAAAGTAAAGCATACTCCCGCTGTACGTGATTTTATCATGAACCATAGTTGAATCTCCGTCTTCCACCCTAAGATAAGCTTCTCCCCGTTTTTCCATGTGCAAGTCAGAATTAATCTTCCCGTTTTTTATCGTCTGTACATGACAGCTCCACAAACTTCCATCCCGGTATATGCTATGCTGTATGTATTTTACCCTGTATGTAAATACTATTTTTACTTCCACGTCGGTAATCGCTTTGATATTTATCTCATCGTCCCTCGTCTCCTGGGTAACCATGTATTCCCCAATATTCATCCCCAACACATGAAGCCGATATTTTGCGATTTGCCGGGCCGGCTGGGCAGACGCGGGAATAAAGAACAGGTAAAGAAAAAACAGGCCCAAACTGCACTGAATATACTTTAATTTACGGTGATCATCCTCTCCCGGCGAGGGATGCCCTTCATGGTTTGTTTCGTTATACACCTTTAACATTTCCTTTTCCCGCAGTATTTGTGTTCCTGTTTTCCTGTAAAAATTCCAGATCAAAGACATTAAAACAAACCAATATGATTACAGGTTGTTTTTAAATTCTTCTGCCTTTTTCATAAAAAATTTCAGCCCTTCAGAAATCGATTTTAATAATGTAACATTTTGCGAATCCTGATCCGTTTTGAGGCAAACAATCTGATCGATCATGTCGATGTGCTGTCTGATCCTTTTTTCTGCCTCCCCGATAATGGCATGCACATCCTTTGAAATAATCCGGTAGTACCGCTTCCGGTCGCCCGGATAGGTAGTATATTCAACAATGCCCCGTAATTCAAGATTTTGGAGAGCAAGACTCACGCAACCTTTGCTGGTCTGCATTTCTTTGACGATCTCATCAAAGGTATACTCTTCCTGATCCATGACCATCAGTAAAGCCATAATACGGCCAGCAACAGGCTGAAAACCATCATGTTCACTATATCTGCCAATATACTCGATCAGCTCCTTTTGTTTCTTTCTCCTTTCAGACTCCTCCATATGATTGATATTTCAGCTAAAATTAGTTAGTTTATTTAGTTTTGTAATAAAAAAACTAACTAAACATTAAAAAGAGAATGATTTTTTAACAAGCTACGAATACTCTCCGAAAAATCTTTGTCCGGGAATTTAGAATCACCCTTTATCCTGATTTAAATTTGTTGATTAGATAAATTTTCATCAACTTAATGACTCCCAAACAGGAATATGAGCGGACGTGCAACACCCAGCGATTATTCCCGGTGGAGCCTTGAAACAAGGAATAGATCCCGGTACCGCACAGGGCCAATTCACTGCCAAAGCCCCGGTATATATGCTTATCGGCTATGTGGTATTATACAGACCCCGCCAGTATTAGAGAACTATGCAAAATAGTATAAACGATACAAAATAAATAAAATATCCCAAATTGGGAAATTGAGTTGTTTTTTGTATATTTGCAATATGAGGATTATTGCTTTTAGAACTATTAGAGAGTTTTTTGAAAAACCAGAATACTCGGATTCTGAAGTCTCATTGAGAGCTTGGTATCACGATGCTAAAATAGCGGATTGGAAAAATTCCAATGAAATGAAAAGACAATATAAAAACGCCAGTATTGTCGGTGAAGGAAGGGTAGTTTTTAGTATAAAAGGTAATGATTACAGATTAGTAGTTGCAATTGATTATGAATTCCAAGTGATTTTCATAAGATTTATTGGAACACATAAGCAATATGATAAAATTGATGCAAAAACGATTTGATTATGGAAATACGACCAATTAAAACAGAACAAGACTATAATTCTGCAATAAACAGAATTGAAGAATTGTGGGGAGCAAAAAAAGATACCCCAGATGGTGACGAGCTTGATTTATTGGTGACGTTAGTTGAGTCATACGAAATGAAACATTATCCTATTGCGCCACCTGACCCAATTGATGCGATTAAATTTCGCATGGAGCAAATGGGTATGACAAATTCGGATATGGTAAAATATTTGGGAAGTCAAAGCAGAGTAAGTGAGATTCTTAATAAAAAAAGAAAGCTGACATTAGGAATGATAAAGTCACTTTATAAAGGATTAAAAATACCAGCCGAGATTTTATTAGCCTGATTGACTTAAAAATTAAGTTGCTACAATAGCCCTCCCTTCCAGTAAACACTGACAGGGAGTAAGCGATTGGCCTGGTTGTCGGAATATATTTCGTCTCCCGGTTATGTGTAACTTGGATTTTGAGATTAAGGTTCCGTCTGCTTTTTTGTGATGCTTAAAAATAATCGCTTTAAAGGTTGCCATTTTTGCAAAACATTAGTAAAACACTTGACGGATAAATGTTCAAATTTTTCTCGGAGAGTATAAAAACAAAAAAGCCTCCTGGTTTTCGAGAGGCTCTGTGATCCCTTTAGAATCAATACTTTCAGAAGTTTTTACTTTTTTTCTTTTTGTACCCCGGACGGGAGTTTTTTATATGAATTCCTCTATTTCGCGATCCCCGCATTTAACTCATAAACCCTTTGCAAATAAAGCATTTTAGCGCCATATGCTGAATTAGTATATTTCATGTTATTTCAATATTTTTGTCCGAAAGTTGTACGAATAAAAAATGTACCGTCATTAAATCATCACCTATGAGTTTAGGATTTTATTCAGACAAGGGATCAATTTATGTTTTTTTTAGGAAACAAAAAAGTGGCAAATCAATAAAGTTAAAGTATTATCCTGGGATAGTACTGGGCGACCCTGAGAAAGATTGGGATAGCGCCAAACAGCGTGCCAAAGACAAGGAAATAAACAAGAAGCTTGTCAATATTGAAAAGGCTGTTAACGACATTCTTGAACAACATAATCCATTTTTACTTACCAATATTTCTTTCGGACAACTCATTGAAGATCGTATTTCAAACAAGTCTCATGTCAACAGAACATCGTTTTTTGAGTATTGTCAGATTTTTTATGAAGAAAATAAAAAGAAGATTGGGGAAAGAAGATCGAAATCCATTCTGACAGCGATCAATAAGATAAAAGAGTTTTCCCCCACCCTTTCATTTGACGATATAGACAGGAAATTTTACAGGGAATTCGTGGCCTGGCTTGAGGATCATGACCATTATGCGAACTACGTTGGATCAATTATTAAAGACTTAAAACGGATCCTGAATTACGCCACCGAAAATGGGGCGAACGCAAACCTGGCTTACAGGGACTTTAAAAAACCATCAGAAGATGTCTTCAATATTTATCTCACGGAAGCAGAGATTGAGCAAATTTATAATCTGAACGTATCTACAGAAGCAGTTTTGTCACTTTATACAGAAGAAGAAAAGAAAAAGAAGAAACACCTGTCTGCAGAAAGCCTTAGGCGGCAAGTAGAGTCTATTGAGCGGGCCAGAAAGCTTTTTGTTATTGGATGCTGGACCGGGTTGCGAGTTGAAAATTACCTCGCTATTGATCCTGACATTCAAATTGATCTGAAAGAAGGATACCTCCATGCCATTGCCAATAAAAATGGACCTAAATTAAAAATACCACTCCATCGTCTGGTCCGGCAAATCGTCGAGAAAGACGGTTTCCCCGGTACAATATCACAGCAGAAATTAAATGACGCTTTGAAAAAGCTCGGACAATTGGCAGGGATTAAGGAAGTAATATTATATACAAGGACTGTTGGAGGACAAAGAAAAGAATTCTCAAGACTAAAGTACGAAATGATTACATCTCATACCGCCCGCCGTTCTTTTGCAAGCAACTTACTTATCCGCGGAATCCCTAAGCAGTACATCATGTCCGTTACCGGCCACTCCACTGAAAAATCCTTCAATAAGTATACTCAGGCAGTTCAGAAAGATATGATGTCCGCTAAATTAAAAGATTACGATGTCTGGGGATAAAGCCAATTTTTAGACAAATTCCAAAAAAGTCCAAAGAGTGTCGGAATGTTTTTGAAATTTTTAAAACAGAAGTGAGCTCATGCAATTTTATTACTGCTCCATGCCGTTTACTTACCTTAAAGCAGGTCGGAATGAGTACCGGTACGCATCAAAAGGAGCGTGAGTTTATCGTCGTCTTGGTCCCAGACCATCAGCCAATCCGGTTGGATATGGCATTCCCAAAAACCAGCATATTTCCCTTTAAGTTTATGAGGTTTATACTCCCTGGGTAATTTTCCGGAGCTTGCCAGGAGTCTAAGGGCTTTGTCAAATGCATCAAGATCATAGTTCCGTCGGGTACACTTCGCAAAATCCTTTTCGAATTTATTGGTTGTTTGTATCGTGTACACCGGCTTTCTTTTTTAAGGCAGTCATTAACTCGTCAACAGAACTGTAGGTATTCACTCTTCCTTCTCTCACGTCTTCCAAAGCCTCCTCCAGGTCGGGAATCCTTTCAGACTCACTAAACGAAGTTACTTGTTTGGATGCCCTTAGAAGTGCAGCCAGTCTTTTGCCTTCTCTCGTTCTTTCGTTTATAGTAA
This sequence comes from Prolixibacteraceae bacterium, assembly GCA_039679975.1. Taxonomy (GTDB): domain Bacteria; phylum Bacteroidota; class Bacteroidia; order Bacteroidales; family Prolixibacteraceae; genus JBCFBK01. The sequence continues at coordinate 6,847 of JBDKTZ010000098.1, read as the reverse complement.
TGGTGTATGTTGCCATTAGTAAAATATTTGATATTGCAAAATTACAAAAAAGTTACCATGTAACAATGAGGCTTCCGTATCCTGTTGTTACTTAAATCAGTTTAATTTGCCGTTCTCATGTTTTTTATCCATTTTATTCTTCTCAGAAATAAGTACTTATTTCTGTACTTACTAATTTCCTGTAGAAAATCTCATCCAATTTTATTACCTGTACCAGGACGATTGCTTACTCCCTGTTAGTGTTTACTGGAGGGGAGGGCTATTCGACTACCAGCTGGCATTTTATTCAATTATTAAATAAATGATACCAAAGGTTGTCCCAATAAAAAATGTCCAAACCTGACATTTCAATAAAATCCAGGTCAATTTTCCCAATTTTCTCGTTTTAACATGTAAAGTGTTAACTTCTGATTTAATGGTTTTAATGTCAGAATAAGACTTAATATTATTATCATGTTCAAATTTCATTTTCTTTTTTTTTGTTAATTCGGAAGTCTTTCGGAAGTCCTGAAGCCTGTTCACAACAGTCAAAATTCCAGCAAGAAAAGATGATAACAATAAAAGTACAGTCAACAGCTGCAATGTTATTAGAAAGCAATTACAGTTAATTTTAAATCCTGATTGGGTAATGAAAAAGCCCAGAAAAGCAAGATTTAGTCCAATAAGTAAATTATTGGTATATGAGAACTGATTAATTCTGTAGCTGTCCCAACGAACAACTCTTTCCATTCTAATTTTGTGCTCATCTATTTTCATTAGTACGTCTTTTTTTATGCTTGTGGCTAACTTTGTTGTCTGTCAACCAAAGCTATCTGATAAATTGCTATTCCCTGTTTTATGTGTAGCTTTTAGTTTACTGCCTCCTAATTTACGCTAAACTGAACTAAAGTCAGATATACGGGACGGAAAGAATTATTCTAAATTGAATGGTATTTAGAGCATGGTTTTTATTGGGAGAGGGTATCCCTGTCAGCGCTTGTTGCAACTCTGGTATATATTCCTTGTTTCAAGGGTGTAGTTCAACACCGACTCATCGCTGGGGCTTGCAGACTGCTCAAAGTCCTATTTAATTTGTATTAAATCACTTTTTTGAAAATGCTATTGCAAGTCCAGTCCCAATAAAAATAGAACCTACAATACGATTAAATAACTTTCTAGAAGATTGCAATTCGAACAACCCATTTAATTTCGCTCCACATATCGCATATAACATATAACATCCAAAAGCTACGATCCCCAACGTTATAAATATAATCATGAATCCGCTTACAGTACCATACTTCACATTTATAAATTGGGGAAATAATGCGGTAAAAAATAAAATACCCTTTGGATTACCTATTGCAATTACAAATCCGTCTATAAATAAACGGCTTTTACTTTTATAACTTCGTGTTTTATTACTACCATTATTGGATGATTCTGTTTTAATTGGTTCGAATATTAATTTTAATCCAATAAATACTAGGTAAATTATCCCAATCCATTTGACAATATTGAATATTAAGCCAGAAGCGATTAATACTGCACCTAATCCTAAAATTGAAATTAAAGCCATTAAAAGGTTCCCAATCAAGTTTCCAAGACCGCTATAAATTGTCCTTATAAATCCATGATTTATTCCATGATTTATCGCCAATAATGAATTTGGACCTGGAGTGATCGTAGCGATAAATAAGATTATAAAATATGCAAGAAAGTATTCAAATGTCATATCCATATTTTTAAATTATCCGCATTTATACTATTGTTTCACAATTGGGCACACAACGTCAAGCATATGTACCGGGGCTTTGGCTGCGAACGGGCCCCGTACAACTCTGGAAATAAATTCCTTGTTTCAAGGGTGTCGTTCAACCGGGAATAACCGCTGGGCGCCGCTCATATTTATTTATTGCCTGCAGTAGTTTTTATCCAATCGAAATATTTAAATGTTTGCCTAATCCAGTTTCAATCAATTTGTAATATGTTGAAATCTGGATATCGCTCTGCCCGCGTTCAATTCTTGATATATAACTCTTTTTGGTTCCAGTCCTTTCCGCAAGTTCCTCTTGAGTCACCTGGGCACTTTTTCTTGCTTCTTTGAGCATTACTCCAAGTCTGAAAGCTAATGAATCAGCATCGTACTTATCTCGGGATGGAGTGCCTTTTTCTCCATAATTATCTTTTAATAAGTCTTCGAAATCAGTTACATTTTTCATCTTATTGTCCTCCATATTTTTCTTTAAAATACTCTTTTTTCAATTTTTCAGCCATTTTTATCTCCTTTTGTGGAGTTTTCTGTGTCTTTTTAAGAAAACAATTTGTTAGTACAACAAGGTCCCCTTGGTCTTGAAAGCATAAAATCCGAATGCTCTTAAAAGTCGTTATTACTCGAACTTCCCAAATTCCATCAGTATTTTCAAGTAGTTTGTAAAATTTCTTAGGTACTTGCCGTTCAAATCTTACTAAATCAAGAACATAACCAATTTTCTCTTGAATCTTCGAATCCTGACTTTTGTAAAAGTCCACAAAGTTATCCTTGTATGCAATTACTTTCCTAATCATCACACAAAGTTAACTAATCGGTTTACTTATTCAAAATCAAATCACGATTAATTTTTGCAGGTTCTCTTTTTTTCTATTGCAGGCAACGTCAAGTATATGTACCGGGGCTTTGACTGTGAACTGGCCCATTGCGACTCTGGAAATATATTCCTTGTTTCAAGGGTGTAGTTCAACCTGGAATAATCGCTGGGCGTTGCACGCCGCTCATGCTCCTATTTATTATGGGCTGGTTTATTTGTCCGTTTGCGATGGAAATTACGTCGTTAACTTCAATTAATTGTTCTACAAATTGTAATGTATGCTGTTGGCGTCCACCACATATTTACTCCAAAAGCAACGGTCACAATTTCATATCCGTCCCTAGTCTTCTCATTTAGTAATTGTTCAACCTTTTTTGTCAATGATGATGTCGACCACATTGTCGAAAGTCTAATAATTCTGTAAGTTTTCATTTGAATGAATTTGATTTTTTTACTGTTTTAAATATTTTGTCTCATCAAGTCGTATGATTATAATTTGTCGTTTTTCTGTCCAGCCAGTTTGTATTTATATCTCATAAACATGTAAAATCATGGTCATTGTCCTGTTGGGTTATCTGTTTTTAAACTTGCCCATAACGTCTTAGTATCGTCTGTTATTGAATTTATTTCTGCTTTGGAATTCGGATCTGTCTACACTATTCCCCTATCAGTACTTGCTGGCATGGAGGGCTATTCGATTGTGTGCTGGTTTTGACTATTCTATAACTTTATCAATATCTCCATTCATGATATTTTGAAGATTATTCTTTATTGTATTCTCATCCCAATTCCACCATTGAATTCGCATTAATTTTTTTATTGTTTCTTCTGAATATCGTTTCTTTATTTCTTTTGCGGGTATTCCTCCCACAATCGTATATGGAGGAACGTTTTTCGTAACAAGAGCTCTGGAACCTATTATTGCACCGTCTCCAATTTTTACTCCTTGCATAATAACAGCCTCATAACCAATCCAAACATCGTTTCCGATAGTTATATCGCCTTGATTATCCCAAGCTTCTGTTACGTTATTTCTATCTAAATTCCACTCTTCAAAAAAAAGAGGAAATGGATATGTTGATAAAGATGACATTTTATGATTTCCTGATGTAAACATAAATTTTGCACCGCAAGCAATTGAGCAAAATTTTCCAATTATTAATTTATCATTATTGATTGGATAATGATACAAAACATTGTTGTTTTCGAATTGAGTTGGGTCTTTTTCGAAGTCGTTATACATTGTGTACTCTCCAACAATAATATTAGGTTTTGTAATTGTTGATTTTAAATACACAGTCTCTTTATCTCCTGTTCTCGGATATACTTTCTTACTATTCATTTTCTAATAACATTAATTATTTATTGCGCTGTGTTCACTAAACTGACCGGCAACGTTCCGCAGCACCAAGTAGGCAAGGGGAATTTCACTCCGAGCCTCTCACTGACCCGCTTTTAGTTTACTGCCCCGTAATTTACAACAAACTGAACTAAAGTCAGATATCCGGAACGAAAAGAATTATTCTAAATTAAATGGCGTTTAGAACCTGGTTTATCGGGAGAATATCTTTCTGTCAGTGTTTACTGGCGGGGATAGGATACTCGATTGTAAGCCGTTATATTCCATCGTAATTCAGTCCTCCTGTCCATTTGTCAATATAGTTGGTTATTTCAGGATAATAAATGCTTATCGAAGACATTGCAAGAAAGAAATATGAAGCAAAATAATAAAAATGACAATTAATATTGCTATCAGGTTTTACATATCTGTTCTTCAGTTCTTTACCTCTATGAATTGGAAACATCATTGTTTTGTCGTTTTCGTCATAATAAGCAAATAATCCATTTTCGATACTTAAAATTAAATTGTGTCTCTGCCATGGTTTAATATCAGAATCATAGTAACTATTTAAATCATTGCATAGGCTTTCAATATTAAAATCCAATTTTTTACAAATCAAAAAACTAAAAATACTATCATAGTGATAGGAGCTTGGAGAGAACTCACCTAAACTTTCACGCTTTATTGAAACAGGTGTTTTCATCTTTTCTCTCATTATTTTATTCTTTGCTAATTTGTTAAGAGCAATTCTGAAATCTGATATCGATAAATTTGACTTAATTTCTCCAATTCCAACTGTTGTTTCTACAGGGAAGAACTTTTGCCTATCTGAATTTTCGATTAATGCTGTACTTTGCGCATCATAAATTATTATATCACACTGTGTACTAATTTCTTCTGAATCGTTAATTAAAAAACCACTAGCAATTTCTAATCTTCGTGGAGTTAATAAACGTAAGAAATCCTTGCAAACACTTTCTCTATACATTCCAAATTCATCAGGATGAATTAATTTTTTTTCTTCTTCATTCCAGAAAAGCTCTTTAGATGTCTGTCCAAATGCTAATCTGAAATTCTCTATTTTCTCATCCAAAATCGATTGAAATATTTTATTGCTCATAAAGTTTGTTTTAGTGGCGGAAAGAATTATTCTAAATTGAATGGTTATTTAGATACTGGCTTTATTGGGAGAGAATTCTCCCTGTCAGTAATCACTGGCAGGGCGGGCTATTCGATTATGGGCTGGTTTTTAACACTTTTGTTTATAGCTCAATTTGTTCGTAAAACTTTTTTTCTAAATCTTTTAACGATTGATTATAAACATCATCGAATACCGAATTAATTATTTCTTCCTTATTTATTTCTATCCATAATTCTTTAAACTTATTAATCCCATAATTCTCAATTAAATACTTTACAAAAGCACCTGATACAAAAGCTTTTTTCTCATATGAATCTCCCGCAGTTGAGGTAACTATTTTACTAATCTGGTAGTCTTCATTTTTCAATATCTTTTTTGCTTTTTCATAATAATCAAATTTGAAGATTATTCCTTCATCTGAGTAGAATGAAAATCCTTCATTTAGTAACATCCCATATTCCCCATTAATAAATGGACACCAAAAATAACTGTCTAGAATATGAGTAATTTCATGTGCTCCTTCTGCATTGTCTTTTATGTAGTAGGCTGCAAAATAGGGCGGTAAAGAATGAGCAGATGCTTTTACCTGAGTTTTTAAATATTTTTCATTTATATCTTTGAATACGAATATATCAACTTTAGGAAGTGTGTCTAATTGTTCTTCTATTTCCATAAGTTTGAAAAGATGATTAAAAATACTCTGTTGAGTCAATCTTAATCCGTCGATAAATTTCGAGTCTTTAATAGAACTTGAAATATGCAGTCTGAAATATTTTTCTTCAATAGAACTCCATGCATTACTATCTTTTAAAAGATATGATGGTTTGTTCATCTCCATAAGAGAGTCCTTAAATTCTATTTTGTTTTTACACGCTTGAGAAGTTAAAAGAACAATTATACTTATAATGATTAAAATTGAATTTTTCATGAAAGGTTCTTTAGTTTGAAAAGGAATTATGATTTCAATATTTTAATTGATAGTGGGTAAAAATATGATTGATTATTCATTACTCTAACTGTATTTATTATAATCAGGATAGTACCCACTACTCCCAGAACTTTAGTTGCTGTTAGTCCAATGAAAGTTTTGGCTAAAAAACTTGAACAGATTAAATAGACCAACATGCTTATCTGAAAATTGACCACATTCACTGCATGTTTATTTATACCTTTTACTCGATTCTTTGTCCCTAACCAAATTAAAATTGGTGGGAACAATAAAAAGAATATTCCACTCAAATGTATAATTGGTATCCAGACACTATTGATGGGAGGATTTGAATCAACTAAATCACAGTTGATTAGTTCGTCATAGTCAACCTCTAACGCTGATGCAATTGATTGAATCGTGTGAGACCTTGGGTCAACTTCTCCTTTTTCAATACGTTGAATTGTTCTCACGCTGATTTCAGTTTTATCGGCGAGTTCTTCCTGGGTCATTCCTTTTTTTAACCTTAACTCTTTAATTTGTTGTCCAATGGTCATATTATTTTCTGGTAAAATTCAGTTTTTTTATGATTCCAATCAACTACATTTTCCTGACATTAGCATGACATTTAGATGAAATGTGAACTTTTTCAAACTTGCCCATAACGTCGGGTACATGTTGCGGCGCGGATTCCCGCATCGCAGTTGGAGAACCACCAAACCCCGCCCTGCAACATGTATTTTGTTGAACTAAATCCGCCTTCGCGGATAGCTGTTTAAAATTACCCGATTCTTTCTATACTCCGGAATTATTCACAACAAAAATTTCAGATTATGAGAAAGAAATCGGGTTTTACTATCGTTGAGCAG
>JBDKTZ010000099.1:0-2559 GCA_039679975.1 Prolixibacteraceae bacterium | reverse complement strand
GTGGCGCTCGACCGGCTGGTTCAGGAAAAGAAGCTGGGCTCAATGGTTTACTATTATAAAGGGACCGGTATTTCCGAAAATGAAGAGGCTATCAGTTCCATCATCCTTGGAAATTCACTGCTGACGGCCCGCGGCATCCCTGTGGCAGGCGAATACGAAGTGAAGAATGTGCAGGCGATGAAAATCATGGACAGCTTTGGTGCCGGCGGCTCTTTTACCGAATATTACGCAATGGACTTTAAAGACGACGTGGTGTTGATGGGACACGACGGGCCCGGGCATATTGCCATCGCCGAGGGAAAAACGAAAGTACGCCCGCTGAAGGTTTACCACGGGAAAGTGGGGAAGGGGCTTTCGGTCGAGATGAGTGTGAAATACGGGCCGGTTACGTTGCTTTCGGTGGTTGAGGCATCAGACGGCAAGCTGATGCTGTTGGTGGCAGAAGGTGAGTCTGTTCCCGGGCCGATCCTCGAAATCGGGAATACCAACAGCCGCTATCAATTCCCCATCGGGGCACGGGCTTTCGTCAATAACTGGAACCAATATGGCCCGGCTCATCACTGTGCGGTTGGCGTGGGGCACCAGTCATCCAAAATTGAAAAGCTTGGCGCGCTGCTTGAAATGAAGGTCGTGAAAGTTTGCTGATTTTTCATCCCGGCAGCGTCTTCGATGCTACCGGGATGAAATTAATCATTATTTTAGGGGCCTTATTAACTGACACTGGGTATGGATCAACTCGTATACTTAAATGGGCGTCTTGTGGAGAAGAGCCAGGCGCTCATTTCACCAGATGACCGTGGCTTTAATTTTGCCGATGGCATTTATGAAGTGATCAAATACTATCGGGGAATTCCTTTCCGGTATGCTGACCATTTGGAGCGGCTGAAAAGGAGTTTGAGAGAGATCCGTCTGGATTTTGACGGATGTGATCAGCTGGAAGATGTTTTCCGGGAACTGGTCGAAAGAAATGACCTCGGAGGAGGGGAGGCGGGTATTTATCTGCAGATCACCCGTGGCAGCCATCCCCGGATACACCAGTTCCCTGCGCACTGCATTCCGACCGTGTATGCGTACGCCTTTCCTTTTGCTGCGAACAAAGATCAGCAGTTGAAGGGGATCAGTGTAATTACTACTGAAGATATCCGTTGGTTGAGATGCGATATAAAATCGGTTGCCCTGTTGGCTAATGTGCTGGCTTTTCAGAAAGCCGTTGATAAGGGAGCGGGCGAGGCGATATTTATAAGAAATGGCATCGTGAAAGAAGCTTCACATTCAAGTGTCATGTGGGTGAGAAATGGTGCAGTCTGTACGCATCCCGGCTCTAATCATGTTTTGCCGGGGATCACAGAGCGGGTGATCATGGACATTTGCCGGCAGGCGGAGATTCCATTCGTGGAAGAAGAAATAACTGAAGCCGACTTGAAAGCGGCCGATGAGGTTTTTATAGCGGGAACCGGAAGCGAGGTCACCCCGGTGGTGAACATCGATGGAACACTTATTGGCGACGGTTTAGCAGGAAAGCTGACCCGTATTGTTCAGGGGCGGTTCTTTGATATGGTTAACGGTCTTGGTCAAAAATAACCATCTGCATGCGGGAATGTCAATGGCAAAATTTAATGCCGCCTGAGCGTTAAGTTCATTCCGTTGCGAGGCTTGATATTCGCTCAGCTTGTTGCCTTATTCGGACCAAAAGCCTATTTTTAACAGTAATTTACTATTTATGAATAAGGAGAGTGCAGATAAATCGAGAGAGCATCTTGCCAATGAACGTACGTTCCTGGCTTGGGTACGGACTGGTTTGGCTTTCATCGGACTGGGTTTCGTCATCGTCAAGTTCGGGTTGTTTATGAAACAGGTCGCTGTTCTAATGGAAGGGAAGCTGGTGCTGCCGGTAAAGGGGTATTCAACCGGCATTGGAGTCGTTATGGTGGCTGTCGGAATCGTCCTGGCCGCTGTTTCATTTCTTCAGTACCGCCGAACCGGAAAGCAGATCGACAACAACGAATACATGCCTTCTTCTTTGCTTCCCTTACTTCTGACTCTTACGATCCTGATCGGAGGTGTTGTCCTTATCATCTATCTGATGCCGGGATTGAGCACATTCTGAAGACGCCTTGCGACCTGATGAGTCATCGCAGGTGTGCCCGATTCGTTCTGACTTTCTCCGTAATATGGATGGTGGCGTTGAACAAGAGAAGAACCTCGCATAATCTTTCCTTTGCAATGAATGATTTTTCCATTGGAGGTGAGACCTTCGATAATTACCGAGTAGCTGGTTTCAGCGTCAGCAGTATAGAAACTGAATGTGGCCACGCCGGTGCTGTCGATACGGACATTCGGTTCCCAATGGATGGTCGTTCGCAGATCCGGATTTTTGGATGCCGGTGTTTCGGGCGTATCGTATTTAGGAGCATAAAATTCGGCAGCAGACTGATAGCCCAAGGGCAAAATGGTTTTAATATGAAAGGGCTTTGGCTGAAAACCGATCTTACCCTCTTTGGTGAAAATAACAATAACGCCATTCCCTCCCCGTGAACCGAAAACTGCGGTGTTTGATGC
>JBDKTZ010000559.1:0-23794 GCA_039679975.1 Prolixibacteraceae bacterium | reverse complement strand
TGTGCATAACAGAAATATAAGTATGGCGCTCACGCTCTGGCGTGGGTTGTGCTTGTTTGTTGCATGGGTGATTGGCGTTGCCTGGGTAGCGGATGAGTTATGGTTCGCGCCTCTTTTTTGCAATAATTCAATTAACGTACCCAATAAAAACTACCACCATGATTTCTCTTTATACCACAAAAATCCGTCAGAATGCAGACCTGCTAAACCCGATGTCAAAATGCCCCTTCGGCGAACCCATTGCCGAGTGCCCGTTCCTACCCTACTACGAACTGAAAAATGAACAGGAACAAGTCGCCCAAATCGAAACAATTCCCCAGGAAAAATTGGATGAACTGCGCCGCTTCCACCGCGCCTGCATGCACAACCTCCTGAAAACCAACCATGCAAATTTCCTGTAACCACTTTTCAAATAATCGTAAGACTACAGAAAAGAATACGACATGCTTAGATTACATGTTGACTGTAAATAGCCTCACGTGGTGAATCTAACGTTGTATTCTGTAATGTGATTGGACGAAACGGAAAAACAAATCTTAACCTCTACACACACGAGACCCGCCTTGAAAACTAAAAACGTAAAGAACAGAATTTAATGCGAGTTCTACGAACTTATGTGTTAAAATCAGAGGAAGTAAGAAGTTAATATATTATATTTAAAAGCGAAAGCGACCCGTAAAGGCCGCCTTAAATGTTTTCACAACGGAATAATCCTTATTGTGATTTGTTCTCAAATTGTAAAACCAAAACTAACGATTAAATAATTAAACCGCAATACTTATGAAAAGAATTTTAGGCTTAGATCTTGGAACAAACTCAATTGGTTGGGCTTTAATAGATTCTGATGAAAATAAGATAATGGGTATTGGCAGCAGGATTATTCCTATGGATGCGGCTGCGTTAAGCAATTTTGATAACGGAAACAGCAAATCTCAAACGTCAGAGCGAACCCGGGTTAGAGGAGTCCGTCGGCTCAAGGAAAGGCATTTACTTCGTCGGGAGCGCTTACATCGGGTTTTATCTCTTCTGAACTTTCTACCGCCACAGTACAAGGAGAGCATAGACTTTGACAAGCATCCGGGAAAATTCAAAAACGGAACGGAACCTAAACTCGCATGGACGAAAAACAGCAGTGACGCCTATGATTTTCTATTTCAGGAGTCATTCAGTGAAATGTTGAATGAATTTGCCGTTTCTCTACCTGAACTATTGAAAGATCATAAAAAAATTCCTTATGACTGGACAATTTACTACCTGAGAAAAAAAGCATTACGAGAGAAGATCAAAAAAGAAGAACTTGCCTGGCTTTTACTCAACTTTAATCAAAAGAGGGGATATTATCAACTTAGGGGAGAAGAGGAAGATGAGAATCCAAATAAAATAGCCAATTTTTATGCTCTTAAAGTTGTTTCTGTAGAACCAACAGATGAAAAGAAAGGTAAGGATATTTGGTATAATGTCCATCTTGAGAACGGTTGGATTTACCGGAGAGCAAGCAGTATTCCTCTCGACTGGGAAGGGAAAACGAAAGAATTTATTGTTACAACAGATCTTGATGAAAACGGAAAGCCAAAGCTCGACAGAGATGGAAATGAAAAAAGATCATTCAGAGCCCCTAACGAGGATGACTGGATGTTGATTAAAAAGAAAACTGAAGCAGACATTATTCAATCCAACAAAACCATCGGTTGCTATATTTATGACACGCTTCTTCAAACACCAAATCAAAAGATCAGAGGAAAACTCGTTCGTACAGTAGAGCGGAAGTTTTATAAAGACGAGCTAAGAGCAATACTTCAAAAGCAATCTGAATTTCATCCTGAACTACAAAACCGCGACTTGTATTCTGCTTGTATTACTGAATTATATCCGAACAACGTTGCCTACAGGAATTCAATTTCGAATAACGACTTTACTTATTTGTTATTGGATGACATTATTTTCTATCAACGGCCGCTTAAGAGCAAAAAGTCATTGATTAGCAATTGTCCGTTTGAAGAAAGGAAGTACTTGGATCAGGATACAGGAGAAATAAGAACTGTACCGGTGAAATGCATTGCCAAATCCCATCCGCTTTATCAGGAATTTCGTCTTTGGCAGTTCATCTCAAACCTGCGAATCTACGAAAAGGAAAGAAGTCAGGACGGTAAATTATGCGCAGACGTTGATGTTACGGAGGAGTTCCTGAAAGATGACAATGATTATATTGCGTTATTCGACTGGCTGAATGAACGCAAAGAAATTAAGCAAGACTCATTTTTAAAGTATCCGAATTTTGGATTAAAGAAAGACGCCGCACGATATCGGTGGAATTACGTGGAAGATAAACCTTACCCGTGTAACGAAACGCGCGAGTTGATGTTATCGCGGCTGAAAAAAACACAAAATGTTCCGAATGATTTCCTTTCCCAAGATGTAGGAGAAAAGTTATGGCATATTCTTTATTCGGTCGAGGATAAACATGAAATTGAAACTGCCTTGCGAAAATTTGCAGCACGATATGGCCTGGCAAACGATTTTGTAGATAATTTCAGGAAGATACCACCTTTTAAAAAAGACTACGGATCATACTCGGCTAAAGCGCTAAAAAAATTACTGCCATTAATGAGGGCCGGTCGTTACTGGGAAGAAGCTGCAATCGACATCAACACAAGAGTTCGCATCGAAAAGATGATCGATGGTGAATTCGATGACACGATACAAGATCGCATCCGGGAGAAAGCCAAAGACCTGAATAAAATTACCGACTTTAAATTACTCCCGGTCTGGCTTGCTTGTTATATCGTTTATGGAAGGCACTCAGAAGCAAAAGAAACCACGAAATGGGAAACTCCAAACGATATTGACACTTATCTAAAAACATTCAGGCAGCATTCTCTTCGAAACCCCATCGTGGAGCAAGTTGTCACCGAAACGCTTCGGGTAGTTCGGGATGTCTGGATAAAATACGGAGATATTTCGGAAATTCATGTTGAATTAGGTCGGGAGATGAAAAATCCAGCAGAAGAACGAAGGAGAATTACGGAACAAATCAGTGAGAATGAAAATACAAACATTCGGATCAAACGGCTTTTGATGGAATTCATCGATCCTGTATACGGGATTGATAATGTCCGGCCGTATTCACCTGCTCAACAGGAAATTTTGAGGATTTTTGAAGATGGCGTGTTAAACAGCGGAGTCGAAATTCCGGAAGAAATCTCGGGTATCATTAAAAAGTTTAAAGAAACTGACTCACAGAAACAGCCCTCAAAATCAGATTTGCTGAGATACAAATTGTGGTTGGAGCAAAAATACCGGTCACCCTACACGAACGAGATCATTCCGTTGGGCAAACTGTTTACTCCGGCCTATCAAATAGAACATATCATTCCGCAATCGCGGTTTTTTGATGACTCTTTCAGCAATAAAGTAATCTGCGAGGCTGAGATAAACCAGTTAAAAGACAATGACCTGGGCTATGAATTCATAAAGAAACATCATGGAGAGAAAGTTGTACTAAGTTTTGGCAGGGATGTGGATATCTTATCTGTTGATGCTTATGAGAAATTCGTAAAAGACAATTATTCGGGCAACAGAGGTAAAATGAAGAGGCTTTTGATGGACGAGATTCCGGATCAATTCATTGAAAGGCAACTTAACGACAGCAGATATATTAGCAGGGTTATCAAAAATTTGCTCTCTAACGTAGTTCGTGAAAGCGAAGAGGCCGAAGTTACCTCAAAGCACGTGATCCCGTGTAACGGGGGTATAACGGACAGACTAAAGAAGGATTGGGGACTGAATGATGTATGGAACGATATTATTTATCCAAGGTTTGAAAGGTTAAACCAAATTACGAATTCAAGCCAATTTGGACAATGGGAAAGTAAAGACGGAAAACAAATCTTTCAGATTCAGATTCCCATTGAATTCCAGAAAGGATTTAGCAAGAAAAGAATCGATCACAGGCATCACGCCATGGATGCTTTAGTGATCGCTTGCGCGACCAGAAATCATATCAGTTATTTAAATAATGAAGCTGCGAAACCAAACGCCAGTGGAACCCGATATGATCTGAGGAGACAGTTAAGAAGAATAGAAACAATCCAAAGGGAAAAGGTAATAGACGGACAACGAGTGTTGCAAAGCATTGAAGTAGCAAAAGAATTTCATAAGCCTTGGCCAACATTCACGCAAGATGCCAAACTCGCTTTGGACAAATTGATCGTAAGCTTTAAACAAAACCTGAGGATCATAAATAAGACCTCCAATTATTACCAACGTTTTGATTCGTCCGGGGAAAGGATTGTTGACCGGCAAATGAAAGGAGATAGCTGGGCAATTCGAAAATCGATGCATAAAGATACTTTTTTCGGCAGGGTTAATCTGAAACGGGTTAGAGAGGTTTCGCTTGGTGCCGCATTGGACGATGTGAACCTCATCGCCGATAAAAAGCTCAAATCGAAGATCCAATATTTAACATCGGTTGGGTATGATAAGAACAGGATTCAAAAATACTTCAAGGAAAATACCAGTTCCTGGGGAAAATTAGCCAAAGTTGAGGTGTTTTATTTCACTGACGAATTGAAAGAAAAGCTCGTAGCTGTAAGAAAACCCCTTGACGATACCTTTACCGTTAAGAAGATAGAAGAGAAGGTTACCGATGCGGCAATCCGGAAGATTCTGCTCAGGCACCTGGAAGTTTACTCGAATGATCCTAAGGCCGCCTTTTCGCCCGATGGAATAGATAAAATGAACAGAAATATCCGGGCATTAAACGATAGCAAATATCACCAGCCTATCTGTAAAGTCAGGGTTGCTGAAACGCTTGGGAAAAAATTTCAAGTTGGAAACTCTGGAAATAAAAATGCCAAGTTTGTAGAATCAGATGATGGAACAAATCTATTCTTTGCCATTTATCAAACCAATGATGACAAACGAACCTTTGATACAATTCCTTTAAACGTCGCGATTGATCGGCAAAAAAGAGGCCAAAATTCAGTCCCTGAAACTAACCGAAACGGAGATAAACTCCTCTTCTGGCTTTCACCGAACGATTTTGTCTACATGCCAACAACAGGAAAATTGCCTGACAGTTCTTTAAAGGAAGACATATCGATGAGACGTATTTATAAAATTGTTAGTTTTTACGACAATAGGCTTTATGCTATTCCTTGTTCCATCGCTGCAATGATAGTTGATAAATTAGAATACAATCTCCTTAACAAAACTGAACTTACCGATGAAAAAGAATCATTTAAAAACTTCTGTATTCCGTTAAAGGTAGATCGACTGGGAGAGGTCGCTGAGATTAATGGGGTAAAGCTTTGGAAGGAATCACATTCATCAACAGTTGGCTCCATATTGATTTAAACTCGTCAAGCATGATCAAAAGAACTCTTTATTTTGGCAATCCAGCGTTCTTACACAAGAAAGACCAGCAATTGAAGGTAATTGATCCTGATACGAAGGAAGAGAAAGGATCCATCCCTTTGGAAGATATTGCAGTGGTGGTAATGGATCATCCGCAAATAACATTAACCCATTCGTTAATAGCAGATTTGACAGATAGGAATGCCGCATTGATAAGCTGTGACACTAGACACCTTCCGTCGGGTTTAATGTTACCATTGGATGGAAATCATGTTCAGACGGAGCGTTTCCGAAAACAGATAGATGCCAGTGAGCCGCTTCTAAAGAACTTATGGACGCAAACGGTCAAAAGCAAAGTTGAGAATCAGGCGTCATTACTAAGGCGCTTCGGGTTTGAAAACAAGCATCTTTTGGCATTAATTCCACAAATCAAGTCCGGAGATATTGAAAACATCGAAGGGAGAGCCGCGTCGGTTTATTGGAAATTGCTCTTCAGTGAGCATGAGTTTACCCGCGACCGTTTCGGTATGGAGCCGAATAGCCATTTGAATTATTGCTATGCTATTTTACGGGCTATTGTGGCCAGAGCCTTAGTAAGTAGCGGATTACTGCCAACTTTAGGAATATTCCACCGGAATAAGTATAACGCCTATTGCCTTGCCGACGACATTATGGAACCTTATCGTCCGTTTTGTGATGAGCTGGTTTACGAGATGTTTAAAAAAGGTGACATTGATTCGGAAGACATCACGAAAGAACAAAAGGCACGTTTGTTATCGATAGCTACGTGTGACGTGTTGATCGATAATAAGAAAAGTCCGTTGATGGTGGCAATGAGCCGGACAACGAACTCATTGTTTGAATGCTTTGAAGGAACCAGAAGGAAAATAATTTATCCTGAGTTCATTGGTGACTGAAAAATGAAATTTCATGACCTCATTTAGTGCGCTTAATGAATATCGCTGTATGTGGGTTTTAGTCTTTTTTGACATGCCGGTCGAAACAAAAAAGCAGCAAAAAGCTGCTGCCCAATTCCGGAAAGAGTTGGTAAAGGACGGTTTTACCATGTTTCAATTCTCGATTTATATGAGAAATTGTCCAAGCAGCGATAATGCAGACGTTCATATAAAAAGGGTTAAAGGGATGTTGCCCGAATACGGACACGTGGGGATTCTCAAAATTACAGACAAACAATTCGGCATGATGGAGCTATATTTTAGCAAAAAACCTATTGAAAAACCGGAGGCAGTACAACAACTTGAGCTATTCTAGCGCAGACTTGGATAAAATTTTTGACAAGAGGTAAACGAAAAAACGGGGAAATCCCCGTTTTTTCGTTTCTGTCGCCTCTCATAAGATTATGACACTCAATCCGATTCGATGAATACCCTGTGATCGGACTCAGTAAAGATACAATTTGAGAGCAAATCACAACAACCTCATACAAAGAGTAAATCACAAATTTCCTGTGATCGGACTCAGTAAAGATACAATTTGAGAGCAAATCACAACTAGCTACAGGGATTGTGTAGTTACGGGCAACCTGTGATCGGACTCAGTAAAGATACAATTTGAGAGCAAATCACAACTGTCGTACCTTATTTTAAAATTGGTTGTCACCTGTGATCGGACTCAGTAAAGATACAATTTGAGAGCAAATCACAACACATAAAGAGCCTAAAAAAACTTGTTTGTGCCTGTGATCGGACTCAGTAAAGATACAATTTGAGAGCAAATCACAACCCTCATCTGATGATGGAATGTACCGGTCTACCTGTGATCGGACTCAGTAAAGATACAATTTGAGAGCAAATCACAACGGCGGGCACGCAGGAGTATGTCGCGTTTTGCCTGTGATCGGACTCAGTAAAGATACAATTTGAGAGCAAATCACAACGAAAAGGGGAACATATCTTAATGCTGGCATCCTGTGATCGGACTCAGTAAAGATACAATTTGAGAGCAAATCACAACCACAAATGCACTAAAAGCCGGGATTCCGGACCTGTGATCGGACTCAGTAAAGATACAATTTGAGAGCAAATCACAACCCTTGACCTCGCCCACCGTAAGTTGCCGGTCCTGCGATCGGACTCAGGAAAGATACAATTTGAGAGCAAATCACAACCACCCGAACCATCATAGAAAAAAAGGGGTGCCTGTGATCGGACTCAGTAAAGATACAATTTGAGAGCAAATCACAACTGATTCAGGGTTTTTGCCCTGAATAACGTACCTGTGATCGGACTCAGTAAAGATACAATTTGAGAGCAAATCACAACAAGTCTTTATAGGATGACATGTGTTTAGTACCTGTGATCGGACTCAGTAAAGATACAATTTGAGAGCAAATCACAACATGATGAAAGCATTTTAGTTACCTGTTCACCTGTGATCGGACTCAGTAAAGATACAATTTGAGAGCAAATCACAACACGAAAGACGAAATGGACGCCCTGTTAGTCCTGTGATCGGACTCAGTAAAGATACAATTTGAGAGCAAATCACAACTAATTAACTACGGACGTGGTAAACAGAGACCCTGTGATCGGACTCAGTAAAGATACAATTTGAGAGCAAATCACAACTCATAAGCACATGAACCTGTACACCATTCACCTGTGATCGGACTCAGTAAAGATACAATTTGAGAGCAAATCACAACCGTACTGGTTGCTCCCAAATAATTAATGACCCTGTGATCGGACTCAGTAAAGATACAATTTGAGAGCAAATCACAACCGGCACATGCCGGAGTGATGAAAATATTTACCTGTGATCGGACTCAGTAAAGATACAATTTGAGAGCAAATCACAACATTTTTGCAACTGACCGCCGCTGGAACAAGCCTGTGATCGGACTCAGTAAAGATACAATTTGAGAGCAAATCACAACTGATTTCGTTAACAGGTACATCAACCGCAACCTGTGATCGGACTCAGTAAAGATACAATTTGAGAGCAAATCACAACGACAGCTCCAGCTGCAACTCATAAATTTTACCTGTGATCGGACTCAGTAAAGATACAATTTGAGAGCAAATCACAACTACGAGCGTACGGTGGGAAATGAGGTGGTGCCTGTGATCGGACTCAGTAAAGATACAATTTGAGAGCAAATCACAACTCCATCCGTAAATCATGAAGTGTTAAAAACCTGTGATCGGACTCAGTAAAGATACAATTTGAGAGCAAATCACAACGATGGCAGCCATGGTAAGCGCCAACGTGGACCTGTGATCGGACTCAGTAAAGATACAATTTGAGAGCAAATCACAACCTGCAAAGATTGATAAATCATCAATATCTACCTGTGATCGGACTCAGTAAAGATACAATTTGAGAGCAAATCACAACTGGGCAGTAACCTTAGTTCATTTGAATATTCCTGTGATCGGACTCAGTAAAGATACAATTTGAGAGCAAATCACAACGCAAGTAGGACAGAATAAGACTTCTGGGTACCTGTGATCGGACTCAGTAAAGATACAATTTGAGAGCAAATCACAACGAGCACTGGAAAACGGACTTATCGTGCCGACCTGTGATCGGACTCAGTAAAGATACAATTTGAGAGCAAATCACAACCTTTTCTCAGATTAACGTATTTCGTGTACTCCTGTGATCGGACTCAGTAAAGATACAATTTGAGAGCAAATCACAACTGGAAAGGCTTTGGTTACATTCAATGCCGGCCTGTGATCGGACTCAGTAAAGATACAATTTGAGAGCAAATCACAACAGCTCGTACCTCAGAACTTATTTCGTTGTTCCTGTGATCGGACTCAGTAAAGATACAATTTGAGAGCAAATCACAACCATCACAGACTCTTCCGGGAAGTGCCCCAACCTGTGATCGGACTCAGTAAAGATACAATTTGAGAGCAAATCACAACGACTGGTTTACCCACGCCTTGATCTTATTGCCTGTGATCGGACTCAGTAAAGATACAATTTGAGAGCAAATCACAACCGCCCAACACTGGACACCGCGATATTGAATCCTGTGATCGGACTCAGTAAAGATACAATTTGAGAGCAAATCACAACCTCCGGTTTATTGGCCAGCACTTTCAGCAACCTGTGATCGGACTCAGTAAAGATACAATTTGAGAGCAAATCATCCTACCTTCTTTGTAATGAGAAACTGCCGAGAGAAAAACTTCCAGGCCTTCCCGCATTATTTCAAATTCAAACAGTTACCGCGAAAAGAAAAATCAACTCGGCTGAAACACGATTTTTAACTCGCATCTGATGAAAAACGCAAATGATCTCTTTTGTTTCATCTGTCTTATCCATAACTTTATGATTTATTTGGCTGTAAGGCTATAAATAAAATCATTGAAGCTAAAAATACGTGGAAACCTTTAAAACCAAAATATCATGTCTTACCTCTCCGAAAAATATGCTGCACACAATGAGATTCCCGTCTGCGACAAAACAACAACCGGAAAACGGGTTATCAACAGAATGCTCCTTGGAACCTGGCTGGGTGTTGCCGAAGAATCCGGCAAATTTCTTCATGTAGTGACTGCCGGACCCGACGGCTGGGTGAGAAAGGCGGACGTAACCGATGCCAGACATCTGAAAGTATTCTATATTGACGTTGGCCAGGGCGATGCTGCTTTGATAGAAATCGGAGACAAAAGGATGATCATTGATGGCGGCCCCAATACCCATCTTAGAAACTACCTCTCCGGATGGCAATACTCCTACATACTGAGCAGTAATAAAAAGATACACATTGATCACGTATTTGTAACTCATTTTGACACCGACCACTATGCTGGCCTGACAAACATCATTAACGATGAACGATTTACATTCGGTAAGATCTGGCACAATGGTATCGCCCGCTTTTCCGGCAAGAACAGCAGACCGGAATATTACGATGAAGATCTCGGACAAACAATCATCCTTAATAAGGAAAAATTTCTCATTACGACTTTTGATAACCTAACCGATCTTTCCAACTTAAAATCCTCAGGCGGGCTACAGCCAGCCTTCCTTAAATTTACGGAAGCATTGGAAAAAGCACACTCACAGGGGAGGCTCGGCGGGATCGGAAAGCTCACCAGCACAAACGGGAAATGGATGGAAGAAAACATCAACGGACTGCCATTCAGAATTGAAATCCTCGGGCCGGTTACCAGCCAACTGGAGGGATCTGTATATTTCAAATGGTTCGATGATTCTTCTCATACAAGGAATGGACACAGTCTCGTTCTTAAACTTATCTACGGGAAAACTTCACTTCTTTTCGGTGGTGACCTGAATGAACTATCCGAAACTCATCTGCTGAAGCATTATGGGAAACAAAATCCGTTTCTTGCCGATGTAGCAAAAAGCTGCCATCACGGCTCCAGCGAGTTTAGCGTTGATTTTCTCAGGCAGGTCAGACCGTATGCGACCGTTATCTCATCCGGAGATAATGAAAATTATTCCCACCCAAGAGCGGATGCCATTGGATCGGCGGGTAAATACAGCCGTGGCGACAAGCCAAAAGTATACAGCACGGAATTGGCCCGATCGATCAATTCAGCCGGAAAGATATTGTACGGGATGATTAATCTCAGAAGTGACGGGAAAAAGATCTATATGGCCCAACTGAAAGAAAAAAGATCAGGAGCCAACATCTGGGACTCCTATGAAATAAAGTAAACAGTCCTCTCAAGCTCCCTTCTTAAATAGTACTATGATTGAGGGCTTTCTGCTTCAACAGTATTCTTTTTCAAATCATCTCCCAACCGTGTCATATTTAACGTAGGAAGATTAATTGGTTCAAACCCAGACAGATTTGTCAAGGTAGATATGTATGCGCGGATATATGGAAACAATAAAGCCGGCGCATTCACATAAAAGAACTTACTTAAATTATCAAGAGTTTCCTTATTGTCAAAGGTATAATTGGCAACCGCATCTATTTCAATATTGAACGATTTGCTTTCATCTTCAATCTTCATTCCAAGTTGCAACTGAAAATTCGAATCACTTTTATTAATAAAACCCTTTGGGGAAAAACCCAGGGATATTTTTTTTGATGATTCCTTGTCGTTTCGCTCAATGAGTGAACGAACTATTGTAAATCCTTTAAACTGAAATTTTGATTCTTCCATCGTATCAGGCTGCTAAAGCATAATTCTCACATCCGGCAACATTAACTTCCTCGGAAAATCCTTCTACAATAAATTCAGCATCAAAACTCGTATTGTCGAAAATTATTGAATTATACCCTAATACCAAATCAGGAGCTTTAATTTCCGTCAGGGAACCTTCTGAAATAAATACAATATCTTCCTGTGGGAAAAGATGCTCGAATTCATCCTCCAGACTTGCCTCTGCAGACATATAATCTTCATTGTTCTTGAATACGGTCAATGGAATAACCTCGATGATGTGGCTGCAAGTACTTTTACGATACTCATATCTTATTTTTATATCTTCAAATTTGGAAGATAATTCTTTCAGTTTTTCTACTAAAAACTCTTTGGAATTCATACCTTGAAATTTTTAATTAAGTAGTTCCTGATTTCTTTGGCTTTAGTAAAAGCATCATACCCTTTTTCAGAACCTATCTCAATATTTTCATAATCAGATTCTAATCTAAACTGTTTTAAATCCTTTATTGTTCGCTTAAAGTTCCTGCTTTCTTTAGATCCAGCAAGTTTCTCTAATTTATCAGCGACGTAATTCACGACATATTGATGTGTCTTTTGACCGGTTGTTGAAATATTTACAGCCTGCGTTTCATAATCAACGTCAAAAAAATCTTTAATCGTGAACTTCAGCAATTGAAAACAGCTATAATAAGAACAGTGAACACTCGGCGCGTAAAGCGACATTTTTAGCAATTGATCTGCCGCATTCAAATTAAAATCAGATTTTTGCCTAATTTTACTCATAAAGCGGTTACAAAAGTATATCTTTTTTAGACTCAACCAAATATAGCAATGTATTATTATCGATACAATTAAAATCAAATTAAAATTTAAAGCCCCAAATCACCCTTTCAGCCGTGGATAGAAAAGATAAACGATCGGGGTAAACACATACTACCAATTTAAAGCACCACCTGTGCCTGGGTGGTAAACTTCTTCTTTTGCGATGATGCAACTTTGGAGGACAAAAATCCTTCAAAGTTGTAGCCATGAAAACAATTAACCAATTCCTTTTCAAAGTAACCGTTTTTACAACGGCAGCCTTCTTCTTTGTTTTTGGCGCGTTTGCGCTAAACTCGTCCGGCATTGACCGGGCAGTCGCCCAAATGACCTCCTTCATGGATATCGCCTTTAACCTGATCATTGCCATCGGCTCGCTCATCGGGCTTATTGGCAGTGTCAGGGTTTACATTGAATGGCAGAGTGCAGACCAAACTACGCGAAAAGCCATTATGCGCTGGTTCGGTGCCTGTCTGTTCCTCATCCTTGTGAGCGTAATTGTGAAAGCGCTTTTCAACTGACGAAATTCTTAAAAAAAACGCCATAGTGGCGTCTTCCAAAACCAATGTTTCCTAACTTTTAAAATGAATGCCTTATGGGAGAATCAAACAAAAACCTCGCAACAGATGGCCTCAGAGGCCAGGTAGGTAATTTCGTGTTCCGCCGTCGCAGAGTGGACGGTAAAATCTTCGTGTCGCGTCATCCGGGAGAACAAGAGGCTGAGCCTACTGAAGCCCAGTTGTCGGTTCGCGAAAAATTTCAGCAGGCCGCCATTTACGGCCGTGCTGCAGTGAGTAACCCCGAAACCAAAGCGGAGTATGCTACAGCCGCCAAACCCGGTCAAAGCGCATACAATGTAGCGGTAGCCGATTTCTTCCGTGCGCCCGACATCGAGGAAGTCGACTTAAGCGCCTACTCAGGTCAGGTGGGCGATGTAATCCGTATCAAAGCCACCGACAATTTTAAGGTGCAGCAGGTAAGCGTGCGAATTGAAAATGCCGATGCTTCCCTGATTGAGGAAGGACAAGCCGTGCCCGATGCCGACGGGCGGTCGTGGACGTATACCGCCACAGCGGTTAATGAAAGCCTCACGGGCGACAAGATCACTGTCACTGCAACCGACCGGCCTCAGAACGTGACCCGGGAAGAACAGGTTCTTAAATAACCCGATGCGTGTAATCGCCCTGATTCGCCGGCGCGAACCAGGGCGATTACTTCTTCAGGCAAAACAGCCCACTGCGGCAATTATGGCCATTTTTAGACAAAAACCACCGGCAGATACCATAAATCACCTAAATCACCATAAAATGACATTCCTAAACAATCTGTTCAATAACGGCGCTAAAGAGATTACCAGCTCCATCGGTGATATTATAGATTCCATTACCGTTACCGACCCGGAAAAGATGGAAGCAAAGGCAAAGATCAGCGAAATCGTACTGCTGGCGCTTAACAAGCTGTACAATTGCAAACCACAAGCTTATTGATCCGGAAGGACGAAAAACGATCTCTTACATGGAAACCCCGAACCGCATACTTGCAAAATTCGTGTTCCTGTTTGGAGTGGTATGACTCTCATGGGTCGATTCATCATCCACTGATCGGCTTTTTAATTGGCATTAATCTTGATGCTGAAAAAAAATATTTTAGTTATCTTTAAACAAAAATTTCGAATATGACTATTAATGACTTAAAACATAAACTCATTACTAAGATACATCAAACCAACGACAATGGCCTTTTGGAAGAAATGTACAGGTTGCTGGTTACTAATGAAACAGATCTTGAAATCCTTGAGCTGACACCTGAGCAAAAAACCGCGATTGAAACCGCTCAGAAACAATACAGGAAAGGACTTTACTTAAATCAGGAACAGACAGATATTGAAATCGATAAATGGTTAGGCAAATAGTATGGACCTTAAAAGCCCAGGAAGATCGTATAAAGATCTTCACGTATTGGAATGATCACAATAAATCTACTACTTACAGCAAAAAGCTTAACACACTTTTCAAAGAAAGTCTAAAACTGATATGCAGGAGACCTTTCATTGGTAAAAAACGAATAAGAATAACGTAAGAGCTAAAATAGTTCGGGATTACATGATCTTTTACGAAATTACTGACAGTCATATCGTTGTTTTGACTATTTGGGGATGTAGTCAGGATCCTGAAAAAAGCAACTATAAAATATAAATCAGATCCAGGCTAAACGCCTTCCATAAAGTTCTTAAAACCAAGTCTCTATCTTTCTTTTATATTCTGCATCTTTTAAGGTTGACAAACGAAACAATTTCAGTCCGACTTAATTTTATTTTTTACATTTGATCCTTATCTTTACCGAAAACATCCTAACTGGTTGAAATCAATTCCTTTAAATAAAGAAGAAGATATACTGCGGCGTATTAAACAAGGCGACGAGATCGCGTTTGAACTTGTCTTTCACAGGTATAAAAGCAAACTATATGACTTCATCTGCCGCAGTTTACCCTCCGACGGGGATGCCGAAAGCATGGTACAGGAAATTTTCATGAAACTTTGGATCAACCGCCATCAACTCGACCCCGGTAAATCGCTCAACGCTTTTTTGTACACGATCGCCCGCAATGAGATATTCGGACATTTACGAAAAGTGCTGGTCCGGCGGAAACACCTTGAAGAACTCAGTTTTTCCATGGAAACATTGAGCGAAACAACACAACGGCAGATCGAATATGAAGAGCTGAAGGTATTGGTTTCCGGACTGGTTGGGTCAATGCCTGAAAAACGGAAAGAGATATTCTTGCTGAGCCGGAACGAAGGCTTAAGCTATAAAGAAATTGCCTCCCGTTTGGGGATCAGCGAAAATACCGTTGATTCGCAAATCCGGAAAGCGCTCGATTATTTAAAAGAAAATCTCCGGAAAAAATTCTCGTTGATCTTGTTTTTTCTCTGCCGGAGAGAAAAAACGCAAAGAAATGAGTCACCTGAAAAACCGGCGGCCCAGTTGGCGTCATTCGGAATCCAAAGCCGGTTAAAATGAATCACTGAGTGCACTCAGAAAAACCGTACGGGGAGTTTTCGTCTTATCTTTCTTTTTCAAAATCTGATACCCGCAAAAAAATTCCACACCGGATCACGGAAGTGACTTACTTACGCATATTACTAATTGAAAACACATTTTTACCATGGGTATACCTGAACATATCAAGGAAAAGCTAGATCGCCTGTACAGCAATTATTTTTTGGGAACTGACGAAATCAGCCTGCTCGAAAAATGGGTGAAACAGGTTGATGCTGATCCGCAAATGCATCGATGGCTCTCATCCAACTGGGAACAGTCCGGAAATATTGAATTCGAGATGTCTTTTGAAGAAATCAGGAATCGCATCAGGCAATACAACATGCGATCCAAAACGGAGCGGACCAAACGTACTGTTCAGCAGGTGCAAAAAATAGCTGCTTTTTTGGCGTTGCCCCTCCTGGCAATCAGTATCTGGTTACTGGTAACCCGGCAGCCGGCACCGGAAAATCTGGCCCTGACGACAGCAAAAGGAGAGCGTACGCATGTCTGGTTGCCTGACAGTTCAGAAGTATGGTTAAACGTCGACTCGAGACTGGAATATTCAACGGCCTACTATGTCGCAAACCGTGAGCTGAAATTAGAAGGAGAAGCTTTTTTCAAGGTGGCTAAAGGGAAAAAATTCCCTTTCATCGTCAATGCCTGCAATGTTCAGTTAAAAGCGATCGGCACCGAGTTTAACATTTCCGCGTACGGCAATGATCCGCAGACATCCGCTTTTCTGAAAGAAGGTATGATCGAACTGACCTATTCCCCGCGGGGAAAAAGCGTACAGAGATTCAAGATGAACGTCGGAGAGGAAGCAACGATCAACGTAAACGATGAATCCATTAAACTGGTCCGCGCTCCGGCGTCGAATGCCGTCAGGTGGACCAAAGGTGAATTGCATTTTGAAGATGAGCCAATGGACGAGGTTTTCAGAAAAGCAGAAAGATGGTATGATATAAAAATTGAATACCATCCGTCCGATTTTGCCGGCGAATCGCTTACCGTAAATCTTCAAAACGGAGAACAGGTCGATCGTCTGTTCAGGATCATCGACGAAGCAATGGGCATAATAATCAAGAAAACAGGCAATGAATATGTGATCATAAGAAAATAAAAAAAGGGAGGCAGCAATTGTTGGCACGATCCTGCATCCCTTTAATGGTGATTTATATAAATAAAATCAAACAAATTTATGAAAAAAAAGTATCAAAACGTAACCGCATGGAGACATGGCTGGTGGAAAAAACTACTCAAAACAATGAAGCTGACCTTTATGCTGATTTTGGTTTCAACCATGCTGGTTTCTGCAGGAGTCTATTCCCAGAACACCATGCTAAGCCTGAATTACAAGAACATCGCCATCGGAGATTTACTGCAATTGATTGAAAAGCAAACTGAATTCCGGTTCGCGTATTCCAGGTCGTCGCTCGACCCAAACGAGAAAGTTACCATTGAAGTCAAAAATGAAAATCTGGAACAGGTTCTGGAGACCATTCTGGACAAGAACCAGTTGACGTACAAAATCTTCGACCGGTATATCGTGATTTCTGATAAAAATTCCGACCGGGATAACAGTAACATGCAGCAGTCTTCAAAAATCTCAGGCCGCGTCACTGACTCTTCCGGCTCTCTCCTACCCGGAGTTACGGTAGTAGTCAAAGGCACAACCCAGGGAACCATCACTGACGCTCAGGGTAACTATTCCATAGCGAATGTGCCCCCCGATGCCGTTTTGGTGTTCTCGTTCGTGGGAATGAGAGCTCAGGAAGTTGCTGTCGCCGGCAAAAAGGACATTAATGTGACCATGGAAGAAGAAGCAATTGGAATTGAAGAGATCGTTGCCATTGGATATGGTACCATGAAAAAAAGCGACTTAACAGGTTCTGTGGGACAAGTCGACGCAAGAGAAATTCAAAAATCAGGTGGAGCTGTTCTCCAACAGGCACTGGCCGGGAAGGTAGCCGGAGCCAGAATGACACAAACAAGCGGGTCTCCCGGTGCTGATCTGCGGGTTCGGATTCGGGGAAGCAATTCCATCTATTATGGCAATGATCCGTTATATGTGATTGATGGAGTTCTTGTTTCCGATGGTTCATTATCCTATATCAATCCCAATGATGTGGAATCAGTTTCAATACTGAAAGATGCGTCATCAACAGCAATCTATGGTGCACGAGGTGCAAATGGAGTTATCGTGATTACGACCAAGAGTGGTCGTGAAGGGAAAACAGAAGTCGGCTTTGAAGCTTATGCTGGAATTCAGCAGGTAACAAAGGAACTGAATCTATTGAATGCAAAGGAATGGGCAACTCTTGCCAGAACATTTTGGTCATTGTACAGAGGTGGAGCACTTGTCAGCAGGGCTTTTTCTGAAGAAGAGATTTCAGAAATGGGAGAGGGAACCAATTGGCAGGATGCTATTTTCCGGCTGTCGCCTATCCAGAACTATGATGTAAACATCAAAGGAGGTAACAGCAAGACGAAATTCTTCGTTTCAGCGAACTACTTTGATCAGGAGGGCATCGTGATTAACTCCAGGTTTCAAAAAGGAACCCTGCGGGTAAACCTGGACCATACCATCAGTGATAAGTTTTCTTTCGGGATGCATCTGACGCCAAGTTATGTGGTAAACAATCCGATTGCAAACGATGTGATTTATCAGGCGCTTATTCAGAATCCCGTGTTACCCGTTAAGAACGAAGACGGAACATATTCCTCTCAAAAGAAAATATGGCAAACAAGAGGAATTTACATGACACCTATTCATCAGAATCCTGTACAAATGGCTTACGAAAGACAGAATAAGGTGACGAGAAGTCGCATTCTAAGTGATATCTTTATTAACTATGCGATCCTGAATGACCTGAAGTTAAGAGTCAGCTTTGGTGCCTATCTGGATAATCGGACCAGCGCATCTTTTACACCTTCCTATTTTGAATCCTCTATTACTTCAGGATCGAATGGTTCTGCCGGATACGGGCAAACCAACCAAATTAATTGGTTGCATGAGAGTGTACTGACTTATGTAAAAAAAATCAACAAACATGTTTTCGACGCCATGCTGGGTTTTTCTGCCCAATCCGATAAAACAGAAGCATTTACCACAAGTACATGGGATTTTCTGAATAACAGTACCGGCTACTATAACCTCGCTGCAGGTGCCGACCCACAGATTCCTTCTTCTTCTACAACCCGTTCCTCGATCGCTTCTTTCTTAGGGAGGATCAACTATAATTTCAACCAGAGATACTTGCTGACAGTTTCAGGTAGGTATGACGGGTCAAGCAGATTCGGAAAAAATAACAAATTCGGATTTTTCCCTTCTGCGGCGCTGGCCTGGAGAATAAGCAGTGAACCTTTCTTTGAAAATTTAAAAGATATTAGCAATCTGAAATTAAGGGTAAGTGCCGGACGAACGGGGAACCAGTCTATCCCATTGTATCAGAATGTCCAAACTTTTGCAACAGGAGGATTAGCCCTCTTTGGCGACCAAACCTATGTCAGTATCGTGCCGGGTGCCCTTGTAAATGATGATTTGCGGTGGGAAAAGACCGATCAGTATGACGTTGGGCTGGATTTCGGGCTTTGGGATAATAAGCTGAATTTTCAATTGGATTATTATTACAAAAAAACGAACGATTTGCTTCTGAGTGTTCAGATTCCCCGGCAAGGCGGTTATTCGACCGCGCTTAAAAACATCGGAAGTGTGGAAAATCAGGGATTTGAATTCGGAACGAGCGCTGTGATGGATTTGGGTAAATTAAATTGGTCTTTGTCCGGCAATGTATCTTTCAATAAGAATAAAGTTCTCAAATTATCCGGGTCCAATAAATATTTCGGATCCTCTGTGAATTCGAATCTTGTTGCGCCTGTTAATAAGAACGGAGGCGCTGCCTCTGTGATCATGGAAGGTCAACCTCTGGGTGCTTTCTGGGGAAATATCTTTGATGGCTTATGGCAAACTCAGGAAGAATATGAAAACGGGCACATGAAAAATGAAAAAAATACCGGGCCAGGATTCGAAAATTACCGGGACATTTCCGGGAATGGGATATTTGAAGAAGGTGTTGATGAAACGGTTGTAGGAGACCCAAATCCTGATTTTGAATTTTCATTGACAAATGACTTCACATATGGAAACTTCGACTTTAGCTTCTATATCTACGGAATGCAAGGAAATGATGTTTTAAACATCAATCTGATTGAAGGAACTACACAAGTTAATGCTCAGAATGGATTTGCTCTTTATAAACAAGCCTGGACAGGACCTGGAACAAGTAATTTGATACCAAAGGTAGACAGACCTAACACCCGTTCAGGCACCTATTCGAACCGGGTTTCCACGAACTTTATTGAAGATGGTTCTTTTATCCGATTACAAAATGTTTCATTGGGTTATTCTCTGAAAAATCTGAAGTTCTGTTCAAAAGCAAGATTTTATATCGCCGGAGAGAATCTGTTTGTATTGACCGGCTATTCCGGGTACGATCCCGAGGTGAACTCGCTGGGAAATGATAATACCGTATTGGGTGTAGACAACGGATGTTATCCTAAAGCCCGAACAGTTCGATTAGGGGTACAGTTTAATTTTTAATGTAATGATATTATGAAAAAAATAAATCAGATATGTACTTTGGCGACAGTTTGCCTTTCCCTCCTTTCCTGTTCCGAGTTTCTCACAGAAAATCCTTATTCCAGTATTAGCAGCGAAAATTTCTATAAGACATCAGACGATGCCTTTGCCGGATTAAATGCGGTTTATGCGTCTTTCAGAGGCTATTATGGCTATGATGTGTATTATCAGGGGGATATTTCTGCTGATTTAGCCACAAACGGGGAAGTCTCGGGTGGCATCAACGAGTTGGATATCAATTCTACGCAGTTTCAAGGCACATGGGGACAATTATATTCAACAATCAATTATGCTAATACCGTGTTAGCAAACGTGCCTTCCATCAATATGGATGAAAGTCTAAAAAATCGTTACCTGGCTGAAGCAAAATTCCTCAGGGCAATGACCTATTTTATTTTAGTTCAATCGTTCGGTGATGTACCACTCATTACCGTACCAACCACCAATGAGGAAAATAACTATCTTTCAAGAACCGATCAGAACGCTGTTTACAGTTTTATTATTCAGGATATGCTTGAGACCATTGACTACCTGCCCGTGTCTTATTCGTCTAATGATATAGGGAGAGTATCAAAGGGTGCAGCCCAATCTTTGCTGGCGAAGGTTTACCTGACCCACAAGGATTACCAGCAGGCCCGTGATTTGGCAAAAGCTGTAATGCAATCGGGAACTTACACACTATGCAGTAATCTGAAGGATGTTTTTGACATTGCGAAGGAAAACGGGAAAGAACATATTTTTTCGATTCAGTTTGATTCCGACACAAAGGTTGTTAGTTCTTATACCAGTTCGTTTGCATCGCGAAATCCAATCATCATTCTGGGCGGAATCGGGCAACAGGCCGGCTCTGCTGTTGCTGCAGAAAGAAACTTTTATGAAAATTACCCCGAGCATTACAGAAAACAGGTCATCCTGCTTGATTCCATTCCCGATCCTTTTTGGCCAAAAATTATTCCTGCGAACGGATCAGGGAAAGGCAAACTCCTTGCCGGACCTTGTTGTATGAAATATTATGATTCCAATTTAAAGGCGATTAGTCAGGGCGATGCGAACTGGATGGTCATCAGGTATGCCGAAGTCCTTTTAATTTTTGCTGAAGCAGAAAATGAAGTAAACGGTCCGACCGATGATGCCTACAAGGCAGCAAATGACGTAAGAAAACGAGCGAGGGATTCAAACGGGGACGGAATAGATGATCCGTCGGATGCAGTAAAATTGCCTGACCTGTCGGGCCTTTCGAAAGATGATTTCCGGAAAGCTGTCTGGAGGGAACGGGAACTCGAACTTTGTTTCGAAGGGCATCAAAGATGGGACTTGCTCCGTCAAGGACGTTTCATGGAAGCAATGACTGCAAACGGAAAAAATCCACAGGAAAAACACCTTCTTTTTCCAATCCCTTTACTTGAAATCCAGGCAAATCCAAATTTAACGCAGAATCCTGGATACTAAAAGTTATTCGCCTTTTCGCGAGGTGATTGCCGGATCTACCGGCAATCACCTTCGAACGGCTTTTCTGAAAATAGCGTCAATCTTAACGATATTTAAAAGAATGACTGCCATAATTGGACAAACATTCCTGAAAGAATAACAAAATGAAGACGAGGTATGATTTGAAGATCGTAACGATATCATTTCTTGTGATATTGTTTTTCAGTAAGTTAACAATGGGTCAGTCTGCAGCGCAGACAATTAAAACGGAAATATGTATCGTTGGGGCCGGGAGTTCCGGCATTGGAGCAGCACTTGCCGCGTCGCGTGCGGGATGTGAGGTTGTCCTGGTTGAGAAGGCGGGCAAAGTGGGGGGAACCAGTACCTTGTCGTATGTGAACAGTTGGGAGCCTGGCCCCGGGTGTGATTACGCACACCAAATCTACCGGAGAATGTCAAAAAGGGCTAATGCGACAGGTGTTGCGCGTCAGACCCATTCGTATCTCCGTGATGAACCGTACGGTATTTCTTTAATCGATACAGGGTTACATTATTTTCGATCTTTACGAAGATCTGATCTGGACGTGAAAACGGAATGTGCGAATGTAGTTTTCGACGTTGACGGGTTTGACGCTGCCGTAAGGGAGATGCTTAGAGAAACCGGCAGATGCAGATTACTGACAAATACATGCTTTACAAAAGCAAATGTTCGGGCAAAGCAGGTAGAAAGTATTGAAGCAATTTCAGATAAAGGAGAATGTTTTCTGATTAAGGCAAGGATTTTCATTGATTGCAGCGGAGGTGCCTTTTTATGCAGGGATGCTGGTTGTGAGGTCATGTTGGGAGAAGAGCCTGGATCGATGTTCGGAGAACCTTCTGCTCCGGAAAGCGGGAGCAAAGCTTTAAATGCCATTTCTCTCTGCTATCAGATAAAACCGGCCGGAAGTTCAGGAACAGAGGCATTTGTTTGCCAGGAAGACCTCAATTATCATGTTGTCGCACATGTCACCGGTCCGGTAGGGGAAGATCGGAAACTTACAGTCAATCCCCTGGGCATTATTCCAGGCGAGTTACTGCTTCGCGAAAGCAGGGACAAAGTGTATGCATATGGTCAGGAACAGGTGGACAAGCACTGGGCAAAGCTTCATACCTATCTCCCGTTTAAGGACTTTGAATTTGACAGTTATGCCCCGGAATTGGGTGTCCGGGAGAGCTACCGTGTGGTATGCGAATATATCCTGACTCAGAAAGACCTGCTGGAGGGGTTGTCACGGCAAACCCATCAGGATATGATTACGGTAGCCGATCATCCCATGGATATTCATGGTAGCAACAGTCATTTAAAAACGATCAAAGAAGCTTATGGTGTACCCTACCGGTGCCTGATCCCACGGGGATGGACCAATTTGCTTGTGGCCGGCAGGTGTGCCGGATTCAGCCATATCGCGGCATCCAGTTGCCGGTTATCCAGAACCATGATGAGCCTGGGGCACGCAGCCGGGTTTGCTGCCAGTGTGGCTGCGAAGGAAGGTATCCCTGTTTATGCCGTTCCTGCTGAACGAATTCAGGCAGAAATGAACCTGAAATTACGGCAAAAAAAGAAGCTGGATGAAGAACCGATCCCCGTTAATCGAATAATCGGCAAAGCAAA
Organism: Prolixibacteraceae bacterium; assembly: GCA_039679975.1. Taxonomy (GTDB): domain Bacteria; phylum Bacteroidota; class Bacteroidia; order Bacteroidales; family Prolixibacteraceae; genus JBCFBK01. The sequence goes on along the minus strand of JBDKTZ010000559.1, from coordinate 741 downwards.
TAACGGATTTTACTGTTGCGATAACGGGAATGATTCCATTTACCAGGTTTCGAAAGCCGGTGAGATCGTGTGGTCTTATCCTGCTCCGGGTTGTCAGGATATTTGGGTACTTCCTGATAAAAACATTCTGTTTACGCATCATACTGGTGAGAAGGGTAATGGCGGGGTAACAGAAGTAACGGAAAACAAGCAGGTAGTTTTTAACTACCAAACGGAAGGAGAAGTGCACACCTGTCAGCGATTGGAAAACGGGAATACGTTGATCGGGGTCAACAGAACAGCGTCATTGATCGAAGTGGATCAACAGGGAAACATCCGGAAAACAATTTCACTGAAAACAGAAAGACGGGGACATGATGCCATTCGCATGGTTCGTCAACTTAAAAACGGCAATTATCTGGTTTGCCAGGAAGGGGACAACCATGTTGCCGAATATAAAAGCAATGGCAAGCTGTTCAGAATATTCAAATCTCCGGGAAAGTGTTTCGAGGCGATTCGTCTGGATAACGGGAACACGTTGATCAGTGATGGTTCGGCCTGTACAGTAAGGGAACTGGACAAAAAAGGAAGAGTGGTTTGGCAAATCACCAAAGACGATTTTCCGGAAATCAAGATGAACTGGTTGGCCGGAATTAAGGCCCTCCCCAATGGGAATATCCTTGTAAGCAATTGGCTGGGACACGGAAAAGCAGGTGAAGGAATTCCCGTCTTTGAAGTGTCGCGGGAGAAAAAAATTATTTT
>JBDKTZ010000554.1:0-6456 GCA_039679975.1 Prolixibacteraceae bacterium | reverse complement strand
GGGCGCTTCGCAAAGAGAAGCTCGATGCAAAAATGGTGCTCCAGGTGCATGACGAATTAAACTTTGACGTTCCTCTGAACGAACTGGAACGGGTGAAACAGATCGTCAAAGAAGAGATGGAACATGCAGTAGATATCGGCGTGCCGCTCACAGTCGAAATGAACGCGGCAGCGAACTGGCTGGAAGCACATTAAATGTATGGGGCACAGGGCATAGTGCACAGTGCCCCATGCGCTATGCCCTGTGCCCTGTGCCCTTATCCTTCAGCATACATTCCAGGGGGCAAAATCGGGTAAAGGACGACTGCAGGAGGTTTAAGCCCACGAACGAGGTCAGGATCAGCCAATATGAACTGACCAGCACAGTCAGAACAACGCTCATCAGGATCACCGATCCTGCTACAGCTCTTACGATATTTTCTTTTGTCATGTTTCTGAGGTTTTTATTTCATTAAACAAATTTTTCCACACCTATGATATACGCGTTGATCGGGCTCATACCGGCAATTCCGGCATTGAATTCCCTGATCCGCTGCAATAGTATGTCGGCTTTGTCTTCAGCGAGAAAGGTAAAAGATACCATGTAGTTGTAAGGATTTTCGTTTGCCGCGAACCAGTTTGAGAAATCGCTGTTCCCGTCTGCATTTTTCATAAAGCCTTCCACATCCATTTCGCTGTAGGCATCGATATGGAGTGATCCGAACAGTTGCTCCAGTTCAGGATGATAGGCTTTGACACACTGGATAATGATAAATTTCATCTTGTTGCTCATGATGTATGGTTTTTATGTTCCGATGGAGCGTATTTATGTTTTTCAGTCATATAATAAATCAGAGGGACAATGAAGAGGGTGAGGAAAGTGGAAGCGACTGTTCCTCCCACAAGCGAGATGGCTAATCCCTGGAAAATAGGATCGAACAGGATAACTACCGCGCCAATCACCACTGCCCCGGCAGTCAACAGGATAGGTGTCGTTCTTACGGCTCCCGCTTCGATAACAGCCTCCTTTAGCGGTATGCCGTCTTTTAGCCTGATGTTGATGAAGTCGATCAGCAAGACCGAATTCCGGACCATAATACCGGCGAGCGCAATGAGCCCGATCATGGAAGTAGCGGTAAAGAACGCGCCCATGAGCCAATGACCGATGAGGATTCCGATCAGCGAAAGCGGTATGGCGATCATCATCACAAAGGGCACTTTAAAATCCTGGAACCAGCCGATAATGAGCAGGTAAATTACCAGAAGCACGACAGCAAAGGCAGCTCCCAGGTCGCGGAAAACCTCATAAGTGATCTGCCATTCCCCATCCCATTTCAGGCTGTAATCGCTTTCCGAGAACGGTTGTTCCGTGAATTCTTCGTTCAACTGGTATCCCGGAGGCAATTTCAGATCTTTCAGCTTATCAGACATTTCCATAATGGCATACACCGGGCTTTCGAGCTTCCCGGCTACGTCGGCTGTGACATAAACCACCCTTTTTTGATTTTTCCGGCTGATGCTTTTTTCCTGAACGCCCTGACTGATTTCAACGACATCTCCGAGTGTAACCGGTTTTCCGGAAGGGTTCATGACCGTCACTCTTTTCAGATCGTTGATCCCTGATCGCTGATCCTCACTCAAACGAAGCAAAATACCGGTCTGTTCCTGTTCGCCCGGCTGATAAAGTTTTCCGGCTTCGTAACCTCCCAGCGCGGCTTGCAGGCTTTGCAATACCTGTTGGGTAGAAAGCCCCAGCAAGGCGGCTTTCTCTTTCAGTACATGAAACTGATATTCGGTCTGATCGTCTTCAACGCTCCAGTCTGCGTCGACCACGTCGGAGGTTTGTGAGAACAAATCTTTTGCCTGACGGGCAAGGTCGATCTGAACTTCGCGATCAGGTCCATAGATTTCAGCTACCAGAGTTGACATTACCGGTGGACCGGGAGGAACTTCCACAACCTTCACATTGGCGTTGTATTTTTTTGCCAGCTCCTGTATACCGGGCCTCATCGCCTTGGCAATTGCATGGCTTTGAGGACTTCTTTCATTCTTTCCGGTGAGGTTTACCTGAATATCTGCCACGTTCGAACCCTGGCGTAAATCGTAATGACGCACCAGTCCGTTGAAGTTCATGGGCGAAGCAGTTCCTACGTAAGCCTGATAATTAACCACGTAGTCCTGATTCGCAATGTAGCGGGACAGTTCTTTCGTAACAGCTGCCGTTCGTTCCAGTGTAGTTCCCTCAGGCATATCGACGAGCACCTGAAATTCGTTTTTATTGTCAAAGGGCAGCATCTTTACGGGAACCAGCTTAAAATAGACCAGGGTCATGGAGGCAAGCAACAGGAGGGTCACGCCGCCAATAAATCCCCGGCTTTTCCATTTGGAGTCGAGCATCGGAAGGAGGGTTCGCGAGTAGATTTTATAGATGGACGAATCCCTGGTGTTGAACACCTTTTCTTCCGTTTCGTGTTTTTCATTAAAGCGGAGAAGCCGGTAAGCCAGGTATGGTGTAATGGTTAGGGCCACCAGCAGGGAGAAGATAACAGCAATAGAGGCTCCAATGGGCATCGGGCTCATGTATGGGCCCATCATCCCTGAAACAAAGGCCATCGGCAGAACAGCGGCAATGACCGTGAAGGTGGCAAGAATAGTCGGGTTTCCTACTTCATCGATCGAACGTATGGCTGCCTGTATAAAAGGCAGTTTTTTCATTTTAAAGTGGCGGTGCATATTCTCAGCAATGATGATCGAGTCATCGACGACTATACCTGTAACAAAAACAAGAGCAAAAAGAGTAATTCGGTTAAGCGTATAATCCAGAAAATAATAGCTGAACATGGTCAGGGCAAAGGTGACGGGTACTGAAAGGAAAACAACTAGTCCGCCGCGCCATCCCATGGCAAGGATCATGACGATGGTAACCGAAACAATGGCCATGATCAGGTGCATGAGCAGTTCCGACACTTTGTGCGAAGCTGTTTCTCCATAATTCCGGCTGACATTCACCTTTACATCCGAGGGGATCAGTTCCTTTTCCAGCAATTTCACCTTTTTCAGGATCTCGTCCGACACCCGCATGGCATCGGCTCCTTTCCGTTTGGCAATTGAAATGGTGACTGCCGGGTACTCTCCGGAATAGCTTTTGCTCTGCTCATCGATTTTGCCGAAGCCGAAGTTGACATACTGAACCGGTTCCTGTGGTCCGTCTGTGATCTGAGCCACCTGTTTTAAGTAAACAGGATGATTATTGTGAATTCCAATAACCAGATTGGCTACATCATCCTGTGATTTCAGGAATTCTCCGGCTTCGACCTGATATTCCTGATCGTTCTTATTGAATGATCCGGCCTGGAACTGTCCGTTAGCCAATTGAATTTGTTGGGCGATGCTCAGTGCGTCGACATGAAACCCAGCCATTTGCTCATTATTCAGGATCACGCGGATCTGGCGCGAACGTCCGCCGATTACTTTCGTTCCGGCCACCCCGTTTACTTTCTCGATTTCATTGTCTACTTCCTGGGCCAGCCGTTTCAGATCATAATCCGTATAGGTGTCACTCCATAAAGTTAATCCAAGTACAGGCACATCATCGATCGACCGGGTTTTAACGAGCGGGAAACTGATTCCCTGCGGCATCTGGTCCATGTGTTTCATGACCTCATTGTACAGTTTGACCAGCGAGCGTTCAATATCTTCGCCCACATAAAACTGAACGATCATCATAGCCTGTCCGGGCATGGATGTGGAATAGACATATTCCACGCCGGGGACATTTGAAATCACTTTTTCCAAAGGCTGCATAACCCTTGTTTCGATTTCCCTGGGACTGGCTCCCGGGTACCTGAAGAAAATATCAGCCAGGGGAACATCGATCTGTGGTTCTTCTTCCCTGGGAATTAAAAATGAACTGTATATCCCCACGATCAGAAAGACCGCCATCAGCAAGGGGGTCAGTTTGGAATTGATAAATTGATTGGCGATACCGCCTGATAATCCTGTTTTCATGATACCTTAATTATTTTGGATGGGGGCACCGTCATAAAGTCTGTTTTTTCCGGGGATTACGTATTTTTCACCATCAGCGAGGCCCGAAAGCACTTCAACTGAATCGCCGTAGGTTTTCCCGGTCCTGATCCAGCGCAACAAGACGGTACCTTCCTGACCTACGGTGTAAAGCCCGGTTAGTTGTCCCCGGTTAATCAGCGATTCCTCCGGAATAAGGAGTAACGGTTGGGTTCCTTTCGAATAATCTACGGTGGCATAGGTTCCGCTGTATAAACGACGGGAAATTTCCGGTGCCGCCGAAAGTGCGATTTTGGCTTCAAACTGAGGACCTGTGTTTGCCGAAGAAGGGTTAATCTCGGTAATGGTACCGTCAATAACAAGCTCTCCAAGCGCATCCAAACGGACCTTCACAGCATCGTTCAACTGGATTAGTGAAATATCTTCTTCGGGTATGCGTGCGACGACCAGCCACTGGTCGGGATTTTCGATCGATAGCAAAGGCATTCCCGGGTTGGCCATGTCGCCCTCCTGCACGAACTTTCCGGTGATCACCCCGTTATAGGGAGCTCTGATAACCGAATAAAGCAGATTTTCGCCGGCTTCTTTCTCCATCTGCTCTGTTGCAGCAAAACGCGCCTTCGCCATTTGGTAACGGGTGCGGATATCGTCCATCTCCTTATCGGATGTGCTTTTGCTTTTATAAAGGGCTTCGAAACGCTCCAGGTCTTTTTTTGCATTGTCAAAAGCCGATTGCGCTTCGATAAGGTTAGCTTCAACCTGCGCTTTTTTCGCGAGGATATCCTGATTACGGATACGGAGCAGGATATCTCCCCGATTAACACGCTGTCCCGGTTTCGCACTGATCTGTTCAACCGTTCCCATAATCCGGGTACTCAGGTTCGATTGTTTCCCGGCTTCGAGTCTTCCGGAGAAACTATACTGCGTGGGATACTCCTTTAGGTGCGCCTGCGCCAGAATCACATTGATTTTTTCCGCAGTTTCTTTTTCGGGCGACGCTTTCTTGCTGCAGGACTCGATCCCCAGCCCTGCTATAATGATCAATGAAGCAAAAAAACCTTTTGAAAACGTTGTCTTCATAGTGATATAGTTTTCTTTCAATTAGCTTTTAAAAAATCTTTTTCGAGTAATAATTCCAGTTCAAAAATGGCTTCACGGTAATGGTATACCGACTGGATATATTCCAGCTTTTTTTGAGACGCCAGCGCCTCAGACATCAGCAGATCGGCGGTTTTCTCCAGCCCTTCTCTGAAACGATTGGTCCGGATGCGCAGCGATTCGACAGCCTGTTCGCGCGCCAGCTCTTTTGACTGTACCTGGCGGTAACTAAGAGCAGCGCGGCGTTTGGCATCATTGACCTGAATATGGCTTTGAGACAGATAATTTTGATATTGTAAACGGGCCTGTTCCAGCCTGGCACCGGCTTGCTGAACACTGCCCCGGTTTTTGTACCCACTGAACAAGTCCCAGCGGAGATTGGCTCCGATCATATAGTTATTTACCGACAAACCGGCGATCTTGCGGTCATTCCACTCATAACTTCCAAAAGCATTGATCCGCGGCACGAATTTCATTTTTTCTGACTGTAGCATGTTTTGTCCGGCTTCAATCTGCTTCTGCCAGGCCTGCAGATCCGAACGATTTTCAATTTCACCGGCACGATCCGGAAAATCCTGTTGAGTCAATTCCGGTATAAGCGTATCGGCCGCTTCTATACGGATCGAAAGACTGAGTCCCAGTAAATGCGCCAGATACTCAGTTGCAGCGGTGTGCTGACTCACTCCCTGCCGAAGCTGATCATGGCGCTCTTCGAGCCTGACCGAAGCTTCCAGTACATCAGCCTTTTTCACCAGCCCTTGTAACTCACTTTGCTGTATAAGTTTTAACGCTTCTTCTGCCGCTTTGACCGACTGTTCCAGCACGTTTACAGACATCGAAGCCAGTTCCAGTTGATAATAAGCTTTCTTCACTTCGTACCGGATGTTCTGTGCGGTATATTTTGCCTGCAGTTCAAGAGCTTCATATTGACTTTTAGCTGCTTTCCGGGCATATATCCCATCCAGGTTCAAGAGCGGCTGCTGAATTTCTATCCGGGTATTGAAATTTTCATAAGCATCCGGATGATTCAGTATAGCAGGATCAAAATCCGTTTGACTGACCTGCTCCTGTTTCAGCTTATAGCCAAAAACTGCCAGAGGATCATTGGTCGACATCCCTGTATAATTGACCGAGACTCCGGGAAGAAATAGGGAATTAGTCATTCTGTATGAACCCCGGGCAGCCAGTTTGCCTGCTTCTGCACTTTTAACTGTCAGATTATTTTCAGCCGCAAGCGTCAGCGCTTCTGCAAGACTTAAGCGTCGTGTCTGACTGTTTCCCTGAAAGGGTAACCCGAAGCCGATCAGCAGCAAGAGCATGTTTAATTTTTGGTACATAATCAATTTTCATTTTT
>JBDKTZ010000044.1:0-7710 GCA_039679975.1 Prolixibacteraceae bacterium | reverse complement strand
CCGGATTTTTAAGGGAATGTCTTCAGGTACATTTTCCGCATCAATCGTCGCTTCAGCCTTGCCTGGATAAGCAGTTTGAATAATGACTTTTACCCATTTGCCTCCAGGTAAAGGAAGTTCAAATGTGCCGGGGGTTAAAAAATTCACATGAATGGTATTATTCCTGAACGTCACGGTATGCCGGGCATATTCCGACATTCCCGTTCCGGCATTTTGAGTACAACACCACCAGGACTCCATCAGTTGATCAATTCCGTAGCCATTCGAAACGATTCGGCGGTGACCAAATCCTCCTGTAATCATCTGGTTAAAAGCCAGGGCATTCCAGAATATTCGTTCTGCTTTGTCGTACGCGGTGTCATCGCCATGGATCAACCCCTGGTTCAGGTTGAGCATCAGCCAGTCCGATATGGAACAACCTTCAGTCCGGCTGTTAGAGGGGAAAAATTCGGCGACACACCCGTCAGGCATTTCCAGATGTTTCTCAAGAATGACTTTTTGACTCTGGTCAGGTAAGGTATTCCAGGACAGGTCGCCTGTAATCAGCGTCATTACCTGGAGCCCCCGAAGGGTACTCAGATACCCGTGGGAATGACATTGTCTTCCTTCCAGCGGACGAATATTTTCTTTTATCATACCACAGAATTCCATCCACCGGGGATCCCTTGTGATTCCGTAAAGCCGGGCGAACGGTTCGGTTACCCACTGGAGAATCCCGATATATTCCTGCTCCAGTCTTACTGCTTCTTCCCAACGATCCCGGACAGACCAAAGTACTTCGGCCAGACCTTCGGCGGCCTTTAATGCTTCTTCATTTCCCGTCAGATCATAATATCTCAGCAAGCCCGGCAATAACTTCGATGCTGCCGCCCACCGGAAAGGATCATCCATTTGCGGTACATTGAGTGGATGAAGAGCATACGGGCCGATCACTCCGGAAGGTTGTCTTTGCGCGAAGATTCGTTTAGCCAATTCATCAAGTCTCGGATCATTTTTTCCGTCAATTCCTTCTGAACAACTTAGAAATTCGAGTAGGCGGCCGGTCATATCCCCTGTGCTCCAATGAGCCTTTCTGCTGCTGTTGGCAGGCCGCTCGACATCCATCATGATAAAATCCATCGTATTGCAGGGATACGACTGCATTCGCGTCCGTGCCAGCCCGATACGGAAACCAAGTTGACAGGGGGCAAGCAGTGGCTTCGAAAGTGATACCGTTCCGTTCATCATCATTTCCGGAACAAGCGAACGGCGGACTGTTGGGAGCGTCGTGCCTTTTTTGTCAGATGTTGTAAAGGCGGGAAATATGCCGGCGATTCCGGTTACAGCACCCGCGAATGCCGAATTCAGTATAAATTTCCGGCGGTTGACTTTATTTTTATTTCTTGCGTTCATACGATTCTTTTATAATAAAGGGTTGGGTACATACAACAATATCATCGATCCCGTATATTTCGGCCCGGACATATCTGATATTTTTCTCCAATTTTCTTAACGCGAAGCAGTTTCCGTACATGATCTTTTTTCCTTCGGCTATCCACACAATTGAGTCGCTTCCTGTCGCGTTAATCGCAATTTTTCCTTTTCGCTGATTCACTTTTATCGATTCAATGACAGGTGGCTTTGAGCCATTATGCCCGTCGGGGGAGTAGACAAAGTAGAAAGCACCTTTTTCCATGGCCTGACGAACCGCCTTTTCGTTCAGTTCAGGCAAAAGAAAAACGTTCCAGTTGCGTCCGAAGTCACGCATCGAGTGCATGTCGTCATTTGAGAAGCCCCATACCGGGCGTACCGGAGCCATAACCGTCAGGACTGAATCCCACAGTTGGTCATCGTGGGGGAACCGTTTCCCGCAGTTGTACACCTCCATGCCCAGCAGATGGGGATAGCGCAGGTAAAGGTCAAGGTACCAGTCCAGGCTGTAACGTTTGGGGTTGGTGTCGTGATAACGTCCGGGATGGTTCAGTACTGCAAGACCATGCTTTGCAGCGGTGGCTTTCAGCGATTCATCTTCTGTTTTTGTTCCGTTGTGGTCATTGAAAAAACTGTTCATATGATGATGATCCGAAAGTTCATTGGCCTGGATTGCTGCCATCCCGGCATCGTCCGGGTTGACATCTTTAAAAAGAAGGTCTTTGGGCCTGATCCAGTCTTCCTCCTGCGGTTTTAACTCCCGGTTTAACAGACGGCCTTCCGATTTCGCGTTCATTTTAAAACCGGAAAATCCGGTCCAGGGCCAGGTTACCGAATTATGGTCGGAAATAGCCAGAATCTGATAACCTGCATCCCGGTATTTTCCGACCACGGTTTGCGGGTTCATCCAGCCGTCGCTGACCATCGTGTGGGTGTGCAGGTTCGCCTTGTACTGTCCGTATCCGGACCAGCTGACCGTCTCATAGGGGTTTCGTATCTGTTGAACGGAGCTGCAGGCCACCAACAAAGCCGCTGCCGGCAAAAGTATGGTTGCCTTAAGAAGAAGGCGGGGGATGGACTGACTTGTTTTTCGTATCATCGTGTTTTTCCTAAGGGTTGATCATTCAAACAATCCTCGACCGGTTGCCCGGTAAGGAAGTGATACAGGTTCAGTGCGGCCCGCTTCTGGAGTTCAGTGGCGGCCCGGTCGGAGTACCAGGCATAATGGCCGGTGCAGATCGTTCGTGGATGAGCAATGAGTTCCCGTTGATTTTCCGTTGCCGGTTCATCTTCGAATACATCCAGTCCCGCGCTGTGGATTTTCCCGGTATTGAGCGCATCAAGAAGAGCCTTTTCGCAAATCACTTCGCCCCGCGACGTATTGATGATCACCGGGCGCTTTTTCATTTTTGAAAAGGTATCCTGATCAAACAGGTGTTTCGTCTCTGCTGTGAGGTTGCAATGCACGCTGATGACGTCGGACGCTGCAAACAACTCATCCAACCCGGCCCGACATGCGTGGAGGTCTTTAAAATGATCTTCCGGTTTATAGGGGTCACAGGCCAAAACCTGCGCGAAGAGCGGGGACGCTTTTTTGCAGAATTCGCTGCCAATGCGTCCGATGCCGACAATCCCCAATGTCTTGTCGTACAATTCGAAGATGTCCGGGACGGGCGGTGCAGCAAATTTTTCACTGATCTGCGACTTTGTGTCCCAGAGCGCCCGCGTACAGGAAAACAGCAGCGCCAAGGCATGGTCCGAAACCGAATGATTGGCATATCCCTGCACATTGGCAACTTTAATTCCGCTCCTGGAGCAGGCTTCGACATCCACATTGTCGTATCCCACCCCGTAGCGTACAACAGCTTTCAGGTTTTTCAGCCCCTCCAGGAAAGCTTCGTTAATGAGGGTATGCCTGACCAGTATGCCGTCTGCGTTTTTTGCAAAGTCTTTTTTTTCGGTCGCATCGCCTTTATAGGTTGGAAAAATTTTAAGACGGAAGCTTTCCTGTTCAAAAAGTCCTTTCTCAAAATCGTACGACTTATACCCTGAATCCAGAATGACAATTTCCATTTCAATTGGTTTAAATTCCGTTATATGCATTGAATCCTCCGTCAACCGCAATGACAGCTCCCGTCACAAATGACGAGGAATCGGAGAGCAGCCAGATCACCGTTGAGACCAGATCTTCCGGATTTCCCAGTTTAGCCTGCGGGGTATGCTCAACAATCCGTTTCCCTCTGGGCGTAAATTCACCGGTTACTTCGTCAATCAGCAAAAAGCGGTTTTGCTCGGTCAGGAAAAAGCCCGGAGCAATTGCATTCACACGGATACCGCAGGTTGACAGGTGTACGGCAAGCCATTGTGTGAAGTTGGTAATGGCTGCTTTACCGGCGCTGTATGCCGGCGATTTGCTCAGGGGCCGGAATGCACCCATTGAACTGATATTGATGATATGACCTGACCCCTGACGGGCCATGGCTTCACCGAAAACCTGGGCAGGGATAACACTTCCCATAAAGTTGAGGTCGGACGTGCGCTGAAAGTCAGCCAGGCTGAGTCCGAAGAAAGAGTCTTCAAGAGGCGTATCCGTCCTGAGGAATTCAGTCCGGGTGGAGGCCCCTCTACCGGCACCGCCTGCAATATTCAGTAATCCGTCAATGCGGCCAAATTCCTTTATAACCGCCGACCGCTGCTCCTTTAACCCGGCCGCATCAAACACGTCGCAAGTGCAGGTCAGGTGGTCCGGACGGAAGGCCTTCAGCTTTTCGACGGTGAGCCGTAATTTTTCTTCGTTGAGATCAAGCAGTGCAAGACGGGCACCTGCTTTCGCGAGTGCAACCGCAATAGTCGACCCGATTACACCGCCGGCGCCGGTAATGATGATACATTTATTCTTTACTGAAAACATCTTCTTTATTCTTATCGGTTACTTGTGTCTGTTAATCCTGTTATCTGAAAGCCCGGGAACCTGAAGATCCGCGGTATCCGGGAACCTGGAAAATCGTTTAATCTTTTTCCGGCGGATCGTTAATAATGGCTGATATGTCCATGAGATAAATCTGCCTTCCGTAATCCTCCTCGTGGGTTGAATCAAACGAGATGGTTTTCCCGTCGTGCGAGAACCGGGGGTGCAGGTCGCAGCGTAAGGCTCCCAGTCCGGTCCGGTAAATGTAACCTCCAAGTTTCGTTTCCAGCTTTGCCAGAGGAATGAATTTCCGGGTCGGCAGATGATATAAATACAGGTAAATATGTCCGTCGCCGTCCGAAGCGTCATTTAAAATCCAGTCGCCTGTGCGGTCGATCGTAATATGCCCGTTGGGTGCACCAAAAACCTTTTCCTTTGCCTGGCCCGTACCGTCGTCCTTAAACCGGAAAAATCCAAGGCTTGCTTTTTCTCCATCCGAAGCGTGATACCCGTTATCCAGCACTTCCTCGTCATTCAGCCAGCAATGATGGCTTGGCTCCCTGTAGAAATACCGGACATCCGTTCCGTCCGGTTGAACGGTGTAGCCTTCTGTTCTGATCGTCCAGTTGCCCCATCTGTTTTGAAAATCTTTGACAAAGATGAATATGCGGCTTCCTGAAGGATTATAGCCGGCCCGGAAAAAATAAAGGTTCCGGTTCAGGGTGTCGGCCGGGAATCCGTCCGGGTACATTACTTTGGCGATATCTCTGATTGATACGATCAGTTTCAATGTGCCGGAGCTCATGTCAATCTCCCATAACCCGGTATTGCCGGGGGCCCACTCATCTTTATACGGGTCTTCGACGCCCGGGTATTTGCAGCCCCGGTGCTGAACCCGCTCGTAATTTACGCCCAGTCCGGTCTTCCCGTCGGGTGAGGTGACATACACCGGGAACGGGATGATTCGCGTTGTTTTTGTTTTGGTGCTGTAGACTTTCGTGATCAGTGTCTTTCCGTCAGCAGAATGATCGTTCCACATGATCTCTTCAAAGCTTCCCGGTATCCATTGCAGGCGGCACCCTTGTTGCCAGTTCCAGGCGGTGGTTTCCCCGATTTTCTGCCATTTATTGTTATTTTGGAGATCAAAGATCCCGATTTCAGCTTTGTCTGAAGGTTGTACTTCCCTCCCTTCCATGAAAAACCGCATTCCCAACAAATATCGTCCGGTTGGCTCAAACTGCAGACATTCGGTCGGGGTATGATTGTAATAGAAGAAATTGTGATACATCGGCTTTTTTTTCGTCCCCACGGGTGAGATCCGGACCGGATCAAAATAAACATTGTCAGGGGCGGTGATCATCTCATTATAGCTGTCGAAAAGGCTGTATTCAGCGGATGCCTGATCTGTTACGGACGGATTAACGCGGGATTTTTCCTTACAGCTTAAGCTTAAGCATAGGATCAGGCAGCCAAGCACAGAAACCAGCGCTTCCGGCCTGGCATTCTTGTCTGGTAATCTTCTTTTCCCCGGATCACTGTTGCCGAGGAATGCAGAACAAGGATATTGAGGGGTTGTTTTCTTCATCGGTATCGAATATTAAGTTTTAGCGGTCTTGTTACGTTTATCGGATATTCTGCTCTGCGCATCCAAACACAACCGGTGTTTCAAACAACGCCATGCACGACGTGCTGAAACACATCGGAACAAACCGGGTAGGCAGGATACTTCCGTCGGGGTACTTCAGGCGGACTTCAACAGCAGCCCCTTCCACCCATGTCCGGGAACCAGGGCCTTCGTCAAAATAGCTCCAGGTGGGTAACGGACGTTCGGGCGGGCAGAGTGGGAAGCGGACAAAGCCATCCTGATCAGGCAGGTTTTCAAGCATGATAACCGGGATTCCGTCGGGAATAGATTGCGGAACATAGCCATCGGGTATTCCGTCGGAGGAAGGCGATGGCCTGTTTCCTACCCCTACTCCCTTTGGAGGAACCAGGACAAGGGGACCGTAAGTTAAAATAACGCCGGGATTGACCTGCTCAATGCGATGTCCGATTTTCCCGCTAAACGTTACTTTCAGTTTGTTCCCTGTACGGGTCTGGTTGAGCTGCGGATCTTTCACGCAGGAGGGGATCCGGACTTTGAACTGAATATTTTCCGGGATACTGTCTGCTTCAATAACGGCCTCTGCTTTACCGGGATAAGACGTTGCAATGGTAACCCGGACTTTCTTTCCTCCGGGCAGTGGAACCTCAAATTCACCCGGAGTCAGGAAGTTCACATGAATGGTCCCGTTTCTGAAGGTGACGGAGTGCCTGGCATACTCGGACATGGCGTAACCCCCGTTCTGGGTGCAACACCACCAGGCCTCTTGAATGTGATCCACACCGTAGCCATTCGAGGCAATTCGCCGGTGACCAAATCCACCCGTGATAAGCTGATTAAAAGCCAGCGCATTCCAGAATGCCCGTTCTGCGTTTTCATACGCATTTTCATCTCCGTTGATCAATCCCTGGTATAAGTTCAGGAGGATCCAGTCGGCTATTGAGCAACCTTCATTCCGTGCGCTGGTCGGAAACCCTTCAGGGATGTTCCCGTCGGGCATGACCAGTTTTTTGTCCAGTATATATTGACAGCTCTGACCGGGCAGTTGGTTCCAGGAAAGGTCGCCCGTTAACAGGGTCATGACCTGCAATCCCCTGATCATGGTCATGAAGCCGTGTGAGTGGGTTTTTTCTTCGCCCAGCGGCCGGATGTGATCCCGAACCATCCCGGCGAACTCCATCCATCTGGGATCTTTTGTAAGGTACCACAATCGGGCCATCGGTTCGATGACCCAGGAAACGTATTTGTTTTTTCGCCATTCTTCCCGGACCGACCAAAGCAGTTCTGCCAGGGCGAGCGCTGCCTCAAGGGCGCGTTTATCGTCTGTCAGTTCGTAGTACCTCAGCAAGCCGGAAAAGTGTTTTGAACCTGCGCCTGCCCGTTCAGGGCTTTCCTCGGGGGCCACACTCCCCGGAACAGCGGCAAAACGGCCGATATATCCGGAGGGCTGTCTCTGTTTTAAGATCCGTTCAAACAGTTCACTCAGCCTCGGGTCGTATTTGCCGTCTATCCCTTCCGCACAGCTTAGAAATTCGAGCAGCCGCCCGGTCAGATCGCCATTGCAGAAATAAGCTTCCCGGTATCGGTTGTCCGGCCGTTCCAGGTCGATCATGACAAAGTCCATGAGATCACACGGATAAGAAGACATTCGTGTTCGCGCCAGACCTATGCGAAAGCTGAGCTGGGATGGCGAAAGGGAAGGTTTTGAAACCGATACGGTGCCGTTCATCAGCATTTCCGGCACAAGCGAGCGGCCATCGGATGTTGAAGTTTGATTTTTCTTTTCCGA
>JBDKTZ010000208.1:0-11980 GCA_039679975.1 Prolixibacteraceae bacterium | reverse complement strand
TTCCGGCTCTGCTGTTTGGGATGTATAATGTAGGATACCAGCACTTTGGCGCTTTAGGGCAACTGGACGCTGTAGGTTTTACACAGATGTTCCTTTTCGGATTGATGAAAGTACTGCCAATTATTATCGTAACATACATTGTCGGACTGGGCATCGAATTTGTCTTCGCCCAGTTTCGTGGCCATGATGTCAATGAAGGTTTCCTGGTCACGGGAATACTTATCCCGATGGTTATGCCGGTGACCACGCCACTGTGGATGATTGCCGTGTCAACTGCTTTTTCTGTCATTTTCTGCAAAGAAGTATTTGGCGGAACAGGAATGAATGTCTGGAATCCGGCCCTGGTGGCAAGGGCTTTCCTCTTTTTTGCATATCCTGCTCAAATTTCAGGCGATGCCGTATGGATCTCCGCCGACGGAATAGAAAAAATGGCTGATGGTTTTACCGGGGCTACCCCTATGGCAAAAGCAGCCATGGGCGACAACTCTTTCGATCTTTGGAATGCATTTATAGGACTGATACCCGGATCTATCGGAGAAACGTCAAAGCTCGCCATTTTAATCGGCGCGTTGATATTAATTATAACAGGAATAGGAAGTTGGAGGATCATGGTATCTACCCTCCTGGGTGCCTTGTTCATGGGCATTCTGTTGAATACAGTTGCAGGCGACAACGCTTACATGGCTCTTCCCTTCTGGCATCATCTCTTTATCGGTGGTTTGATGTTCGGGGTTGTATTCATGGCAACTGATCCTGTATCGGCGGCTCAGACAACCAAAGGAAAGTGGATTTATGGATTTCTTATCGGCATTTTGGCGATCATGATCCGGGTGATCAACCCCGCGTATCCTGAAGGCGTAATGATGGCAATCCTTTTGATGAACACATTCGCCCCGCTGATCGATTATTTCGTGGTTCAGGGAAACATCAAGCGCCGTCTGAAACGGGCAAACGTAAAGGCTTAACCTCAAAGATTGTGTAAAATGGACAGAAATAGCAATACATACACATTTATCTACGCATCGGTCATGGTAGTCCTTGTTGCAGCACTGCTTTCATTTGCTGCCATAAGCCTTAAACCTGATCAGCAAAAGAACATTGATATCGAAACCAAGCAGAACATTCTGGCATCGGTCAATATTGAAACTGATGCGGGCAACGCAGAAAAAATATACAGTGAGCGAATTGTTAACACGTATGTTGTCAATTCCAAAGGAGAAAAAGTGGAAGGAGAAGCGTTCACTGTCAATATGAAAAAGGAACATTCAAAACCAGTTGAGGAACGGATACTTCCGGTTTTTGAATGCAAGATTGATGGCACTACAAAGTACATCCTTCCCATGTACGGTACAGGATTGTGGGGACCGATCTGGGGCTATGTGTCATTAAATAGCGACATGAGCACGGTCTTTGGAGCGAATTTCGCCCATCAGGGAGAAACCCCGGGACTTGGTGCAGAAATTTCCAAAAAAGGTTTCCAGAATCAGTTTAAAGGAAAAAAGATTTTTGATGAGGCCGGCGTCTTAACTTCCATCGTTGTTGCAAAATCGAATGAATCGGCTCCTGCAGAACATAAAGTGGATGCTATTTCCGGAGGCACAATTACGTCCAAAGGATTGCAGAATATGTTGAAAAGTGATTTTGAAGCATACCAGGCTTTTTTTAAACAGAAAAAATCGGAAGGAGATGAGCCATCAGGGAAGCAATAAGGAGCATGATTTTCATGGCGAGTCCCTTCGGCTAAAAGAACAATTAAAAACACATGAAAATGAGCGATAAAGAATCTTTATTTTCAAAGAAAAACATGAGTCTGCTGACAGGTCCGCTGAACAGCAATAACCCGATTACCGTTCAGGTGTTGGGGATTTGTTCTGCACTGGCCGTAACAGCTCAATTAAAGCCTGCCATCGTAATGGCACTATCTGTCACGTTAGTTGTGGCCTTTGCAAATGTGATCATTTCAATTCTGCGCAATACGATACCAAACCGTATCCGGATCATTGTACAACTGGTGGTTTGTGCAGCTTTGGTTATCCTGGTCGATCAGGTGTTGAAAGCGTATGTTTATGACGTCAGCAAACAACTTTCAGTTTTCGTGGGTTTGATTATTACCAACTGTATCCTGATGGGGAGACTTGAAGCATTTGCTCTTGGAAACAGGCCGTGGGCTTCATTCCTGGATGGAATCGGTAATGGCGCGGGGTATGGCGCGATTCTGGTTGTAGTGGGCGTTTTTAGGGAAATCCTGGGATCAGGTAGTCTGATGGGTTATCGCATCATTCCTGAAAGCTGGTATATTGCAAACGGTGGTTTCTACTCCAACAATGGAATGATGATCCTGCCTCCGATGGCGCTTGTCACAGTGGGTGTCATTATCTGGCTGCAGCGCAGTAAAAACAGGAAGCTGATCGAAAATTAATTTCAAACTTAAAATCTGGATTATGGAAAATCTGCTCAATATATTTATCAAGTCGATCTTCATTGAAAACATGATCTTTGCCTATTTTCTGGGAATGTGTTCCTATCTGGCTATTTCAAAATCGGTGAAGACAGCCATGGGACTTGGCGTTGCCGTTATCTTCGTGCTTGGTATCACGCTTCCGGTCGACTATCTCCTGGAAAACTATGTTCTGAAAGAAGGTGCTCTGAGTTGGCTGGGAGAAAGCTTTGCAGATGTGGATCTCAGCTTTTTAAGTTTTATCATGTTTATTGCTGTTATCGCATCGATGACCCAATTAGTGGAAATGGCCGTTGAAAAATTTGCACCAACCCTGTACAATCAGCTTGGGATTTTCCTGCCGTTGATTGCGGTAAACTGTGCCATCCTTGGCGGATCGCTGTTCATGCAACAGAAAGCATTCAATAATCTTGGAGAAGCCACCGTTTACGGGATAGGATCAGGGATCGGATGGTTCCTCGCCATTATCGGGATCGCCGCCATTCGTGAAAAAACCCGTTATTCCAACATACCCGCACCGCTGCGAGGTCTGGGCATCTCCTTCATCATTACAGGTCTTATGGGGATCGCGTTTATGGGATTCATGGGGATCAAATTATAAGAAACAGAAATTAAATAACAGTCAATAGCAATGATATTTTTAGCGACTCAAACAACGATTATAATTACCAGTGTAGTCGTCTTCCTCCTGGTTATTGTTCTGTTGGTCTCAATCCTGTTGTACGCAAAGAAAAAACTGACTTCTTCAGGAACCGTAAAGATCAATATCAACGATGGGAGCCTCGAGCTGGAAACCGAGCAGGGCAATAGTTTGCTCAGCACATTGGGAAATAATAAGATATTTCTTCCCTCTGCATGCGGCGGAGGAGGGACGTGCGGAATGTGCCGATGCCGGGTATCGGAAGGTGCAGGCTCTATTCTTCCCACGGAGACGGGTTTTTTCACGCGTAAAGAACAGGCTGCAAACTGGCGTCTGGCTTGTCAGATTAAGGTGAAGGATAACCTGAAAATGGAAATTCCCCAGGAAGTTCTTGGTGTTAGGAAATGGGAGTGTGAAGTCATTTCGAACCGCAATGTAGCGACCTACATCAAAGAGTTTGTGGTGAAGCTTCCCGAAGGCGAGCATCTGGATTTCAAATCGGGAGGTTATATTCAAATTGACGTACCAAAAATTGAAGTCAATTTCAAAGATATTGAAGTGGAAGATAAGTTCCGTCCGGAGTGGGAGAAATTCGGCATGTTCAGTCTGACTATGAAAAACCCGGAGCCGACTTTCCGGGCTTATTCCATGGCCAACCATCCCGCCGAAGGGAATATTATCATGCTCAACATCCGTATTGCCACTCCTCCTTTTGATCGTGTAAACGGCGGATTCCAAAAAGTGAACCCTGGGATTTGTTCGTCCTACATTTTCTCCCGTAAACCAGGGGATAAGGTTAGCATTTCAGGACCTTACGGCGAATTCTTCCTGAAGAAAAACGATAACGAAATGATGTTCATCGGCGGCGGCGCCGGTATGGCTCCGATGCGCTCACACCTGTTCCATTTATTCCATACCCTGAAGGAATCAAATAAAAAAATTACCTTTTGGTACGGCGCCCGTTCATCGAAAGAAGTCTTCTATTACGATCAGTTCCGGGCTATTGAGAAAAATTTTCCGAATTTCTCATTTCACCTGGCCTTATCTGATCCGCTTCCGGAAGATCACTGGACCGGCCCGACCGGATTTATTCACCAGGTTATTTACGATCAGTATTTAAGCAAACATGAGGAGCCTGAAGAAATTGACTATTATCTCTGCGGTCCCCCGATGATGAATGCGGCCGTTCAGAAAATGCTTTATGATCTGGGTGTTCCTACCGAAAATGTGCTGTACGATGACTTTGGCAGCTAAAAAAGAAGAGCCTCCCGAACAAAACCGGGAGGCTCTTCTTTTTTAGCCGTTTAAAGTAAATCAGGCAATATTGGTAAATACTTGCTGAACATCATCATCTTCTTCAATCTTGTCCAACAACTTTTCAATATCTTCCAGTTGTTCTTCGGTAAACTCAACCGGGGTGGTCGGGATCCGTTTCAGCGTAGCCT
This sequence comes from Prolixibacteraceae bacterium, assembly GCA_039679975.1. Classification (GTDB taxonomy): domain Bacteria; phylum Bacteroidota; class Bacteroidia; order Bacteroidales; family Prolixibacteraceae; genus JBCFBK01. Next base: position 7,437 of record JBDKTZ010000208.1, on the reverse strand, counting down.
TCTTCACATCAATTTTCTTATCATCAAGAGCTTTTGACAATGTTCCAAAACTGGTATAATCACCGGTAATATAGACCATATCCTCATCTGCTTCGATCTCTTCCAGACCTGCATCGATCAATTCCAGTTCGAGTTCTTCCACGTCGATCTGATCTGTTTTTTCAATCTCGAACACCGCCTTATGCGAAAACATGAACTCCAGAGAACCGGTAGGGACCAAACTACATCCCATTTTATTGAAATAAGACTTGACGTTGGCAACCGTACGGGTTGTATTATCGGTGGCACACTCAATGAATATCAATACGCCATGGGGTCCTTTCCCTTCGTAATTGACTTCTGTATAATCGGTGGCATCCTTACCCGCAGCCCTCTTAATTGCAGCATCAATATTATCCTTCGGCATGTTCTGCGCCTTCGCATTCTGGATGGCTGTACGTAATTTGGCATTCATATCCGGATCAGCACCGCCTTCCTTTGCTGCAATAGTAATTGCTTTCGAAAGTTTCGGAAAAATCCGTGACATGTGGCCCCAGCGCTTTTCTTTTGCGGCCCGGCGATATTCAAATGCTCTTCCCATATAGTATTTTTTACCGCACAAAATTAAAAAATAGTTCACCTCTTTATACTTCTTTCCAGGAAAAAACTCATGATCCTGTATTATCTTTACTCCAAATAAAAAAGTATATGACACGACCGCTCTTTTTTACCGTAATTCTCCTTTCATTTCTGTTTCACGGATGTAAACAAAAGACAACGTACATTTCCAATGAAGGCATGATGTATGGCACAACATATCATGTAACTTACGAGAGTCCACAAGGAAAAGACCTTCAGGAAGGAATCGAAGCAGAAATGAACAAACTGGATAATTCCATGTCCACCTTCAAGCCAAACTCCACCCTTACCAAAATAAATCAAAATCGGGATACTGTACTGGATGAATATTTTTTGACCATTTATAAAAAGGCATATGAAGTTTCCGTGATTACAGGCGGAGCTTTCGATATTACCGTTGCTCCGATGGTCAATATCTGGGGATTTGGTTTCAGGAACAAGGAGAATGTCACTCCCGAACTCATCGATTCACTCAAACAACTGGTAGGGTACAAAAAAATTAAACTTGAAAATGGCAAAATTATTAAGGAACATCCCAATACAATGCTCGATTGCAGTGCAATCGCCAAGGGTTTTGCCTGCGATCTGGCGGCCCGGTATCTGAAGAAAAAAGGATGCAAAAACTATATGGTGGAAATTGGAGGAGAGGTAGTTGCCCTGGGTAAAAACAGCAAAGGACGATATTGGCGTATCGGCATCAGCAGACCTACTGAAGATAACTTTGACACCCAACAAAACCTGAAAGCCATCGTCGAACTAAAGGACCGCGCTTTGGCCACATCCGGAAATTATCGCAATTTTTACGTGGAAGGCGGTAAGAAATATGCCCATACAATTAATCCGCATACAGGGTATCCTGTTCAGCACAGCCTCTTAAGTACAACTGTACTGGCCGATGATTGCATGACTGCCGATGCTTTTGCCACAGGTTTTATGGTACTGGGAATCGAAAAATCGATTGAGATCGCTGCTTCGCGCGATGACATTGAAGTTTACTTCATCTATTCAGACAAAGACGGGAACTACAAAACTTATGTATCAGAAGGCTTTAAACCCCTTCTGGCAGAAGAATTCGAGTGAAGGCGGGAAACTTAACAACTTACATGAAGTTCATCATCGGCAAGAGAAAGCTTCTTAAATTTCAAATCTCGTTTTGCTTGTTCCTGTTCCATTTTGTCGTATGAAGTAAAACAGGTTATTCCCCTCTCCTGCAGTGCTTTGTTACCTCCGATATGAATATTCGGAAAGCGCCCCCGTTTCGATACCAGAACCTTTATAGCCAACCCTATAAAACAAAGCGCTACCAGCAAAAATACGATAATGAATAACTGAAAAAATTCCATCTTCTTTTCCTTTCTTTAATCTGTTACAAACCTATCTAAAATTTAGACACAAAAAGAATACCAATAGTATATCTCTAAACGATCGAAAGAAGCAGATTATTTACAAACGACTTTTTTATTTTTAAAATCTATCCTGTTTTCATTCATTCTTTTTAATTTTAAAACAAATTAAATAAACATGGAAAAACACATTAATGTTGTAGGTGTCCTTTATATCATTTTAAGTGTTTTAAGCTTTCTGGGTGCCTTTACAGTTTATTTTGTATTGCGGCTGATCGGAAATTTCACAGACGATACGAACGCGAATATGGTACTTACCGTCATTGCAGATGTGCTGTCGGTTGTTTTGGTAGTTCTTGCCATCCCGGGATTAATCGGCGGTATTGGCCTGATCAAAAGAAAAGACTGGGCCCGCATTTTGATCCTGATTCTTTCGATCATTAATTTGCTGAATTTTCCGATTGGAACCGCTGTCGGGGTTTACTCCATCTGGGCGCTTTTACAACCGGAAGTGGCAGCCGAATTTCAAAAAATTAAACAACTTTAAGGCAGTCGTCATTTTGGAACGGGCAAAAGCTTTTCATATTACGTTGCTGGGAAGGGTTCAGGGAGTCGGCTTTCGTCATTTTGTCCGTAAAAAGGCGCTTGAACTTGGTCTGACCGGATGGGTCAGAAATAAGCAGGACGGAAGCGTAGAGGTAGAAGCAGAAGGCGACGAAGAGATGATTTTTATTTTTTTGGAATTACTGAAAGCAGGTAACAGTTTTAGCCGCATTGAACGGATCTTCAAAACAGAACTTACTGAAATTCAATACCATACTTCATTTTTCATAAAATACTAAAAAAATGGTTATATCGCTAATTCGTTGGGCAACATAACCATTTACCAATTATAAAACCAAAACCAATTATGACCTACCGCTGTTATCATATGTCTCCCGGACAATTCAGGGAAGAAGGGAAAAAACTGATCGACTGGATCGCCGATTACTATGAACAAATTGAAAAATATCCGGTGTTGTCGCAAGTGAAACCCGGTGAAATCAGGGAACAACTTCCGCCAAAGGCTCCCGAAAAAGGCGAAACGTTTGACAAAATGCTTGCAGATGTAGATCATTTGATCATGCCGGGTATCACGCATTGGCAATCACCCAGTTTCTTTGGTTATTTTCAGTCAAATAATTCGGGGCCTTCTATTTTAGGTGATCTGCTTTCTTCCGGATTGGGGGTGCAGGGAATGTTATGGGCTACCAGTCCCGCCTGCACCGAACTGGAGAGTCATGTTATGGACTGGATCGTCGACATAATGGGTCTGCCCCCGCATTTCAAAACGACTTCAAGCGGAGGTGGCGTTATTCAGGATGCAGCCTCCAGCGCGGTGTTGGCAGCCTTGCTTTCGGCGAGAGAGCGGAAAACTAACTTTAGCTGCAATCTGACAGGAGACAGCTCGAAACTGACCGCATATATTTCAAACCAAACCCATTCCTCTGTCGAAAAAGGAGTAAAAATAACAGGAATTGGCACGGACCGGCTTAGAAAGATCGCTGTCGACAAAAACTTTGCCATGGTGCCTGACGCATTGGAGAGTCAAATGAAAGAAGACATCAGAAATGGCTTCACTCCTTTTTTCGTTTGCGCCACCATTGGCACGACATCGTCCAATGCAGTTGACCCCGTGAGGCCGATCGGGGAACTATGCAGAAAGTATGGGGCCTGGCTTCATGTCGATGCGGCTATGGCCGGCACTGCATTTGTGTGCCCCGATTACAGGCAGTACGCCGACGGCCTTGATTTGGCCGACAGCTATGCGTTTAATCCCCATAAGTGGATGTTCACCAACTTTGACTGTGACTGCTTTTTCGTGGCCGATAAGTCGGTCCTGATCAAAACGCTGAGCATCCTGCCCGAATACCTGAAAAACGAAGCGACAGAGAAAGGTGCAGTGATCGATTACAGGGATTGGCATGTTCAGTTGGGACGCCGTTTCAGGGCCCTGAAATTATGGTTTGTCATTCGGCATTATGGGACAGAAGGTTTAAGATACCACATTGGAGAACATTTGCGCCTGGCCCGTCTGTTTTCTGAGTGGGTGAGTGAATCTTCAGCTTTTGAGTTGCTCAATCATCCTCCTTTTAACCTGGTGTGTTTCCGCCACACGAAAGGAAATGCATTTAATAAGCTGCTGATGGATACACTTAATCAAAGCGGAAAGATTTTTCTGACACATACGATCCTTGACGGGATGTTCTGGCTGCGAATGAGCATCGGCCAAACCCGGACACATGAAGAGCACGTCGAAAAAGCCTGGGAACTGATCAAAGCAACCAGCAAATCAATCAGAGAGGAATGAACCCCTTTAGCGCTCTTTGCGGATTTTCCTGGTGAAAAGTATAATCGTCAGTGCTATTTTGCTTGCAGTGAGCGCTAAAAATCCCGGGATACTGATTTTGCTTCCTTCAAATCAGCTACAGCCTGATTAAGATCCTGGTAATCGTAGAATTGAGGGTGAGTAAAATTTTGAAATTTCAGTATTTTAAATGCATTAAAATACTGAAAAAAGCGTTTTTCAAAAGCAACAGCTGAAGAACTGTTACTTCTGATCCCCGTCAGGGCATCCATAAAATCGTCTTCTTTAAGGAAACGCTTCAAGGGCAAAGATACTCCCAAATCGTCAACACTTTCCAGGTTTTGCAGGTATAATACCGGAATCAGCCTAAAAAATTCGCGGAGATCGATGAATGATCTGAAACAATAAGTCGATCTAAGCCGGCTGTCACCTTTCATCCATTTCTGCAAAGCCGCCCCGGTGCCAAACGGAACCCGGTCAGACACCCGGGCTGAAGGATAGACTCTGGTCGTATTCAGCTCAGCCAGCTGACCCAGTTGAGTAAGCTTATGAAGAAAGTAAAAGTCCTCCCCCGCTTGCCGTTGACTCATTCCTCCCTGTTTGACATATGCGCACGCACGCACTGCAAACGCTGAACCAATCGTATAGATCGCATGAGGGTACCCGCAATACTCCAGTGCTTCTTTGTAATAATGAAGGTATGTCTCATACAATGTGATACCCTCCCGCTGCTGTTGATCTCCGATCTCTTCCACACGATGCCTGAAGCTGATCGTAGTCCCCGCAAGTTTTATTTCAGACGAAAACAGCTTGTCAATTTCGACCAGATAATTAGGCTCAACCAGCGTATCCGCGTCCAGCGAAACAATTATCCCATCCGGTTTTTCCAGCTGCCCGAATCGTCTGACCGCCTCGTCCATCCCTGTTTTGCGGGCTAATCCGACTCCTGCATGTTTCGCGGGAAAAGGAGCAGGGTATATCGGGTAAAGCTTAAAAAAAACGTCAGGATGTATCATTTCCCAGTCCAGCAACAATTTCAGGGTTTTCTCATTCTGCCTGGAAATTTCCATATTACACTGCTCTGCCTCGTTAATCAATACGATCACCTCCACCAGACATTCCGGCGACTGACATACAGAGAGGGATTCAATTGTTTTCACCAATTCAGGTTCGTTACAGGAGGGGATCATAACAATCATCCCCAGGTCCGCAGACGGCTGGTTATGAACGAAGGCCGGAGAGAGAACCTGTTTTTCAATATATCGGGAAGCAAATGACATTCAGACGGAAATAAAAAATCCGGGCCATCAACCCGGATTTTGATATGATCTTTTGAAATTTATTTCTTTGCAGCGTAACGGGCATTGAGTGCATTGAGCACTTCTTTGGTTATATTATGGGCATCATCTCCGATCAGGATCCCGGAAGAATTAAAGATATAGGAGTATTTCCGCCCGGCGTTGAATGTCTTCAGGTAATTCATCAGGCTATCCAGTAACTGCTGATTGTTTGCATTCTGCATTTCTGCCAGTTTACCCGACAGCTCCTGATCGAGCTTCAGTATTTCCTGTTCCTCACCTACAAGGCGATCGCGTTCCTGAACAGCCCGCTGCTCAGACAAAAAACCGCCCCGCTGAACTTTTTCCTGAAATGCAGCAGCCTGTTGCTCAAATTTCGAACGCCTGGCTGCATACTCCTTTGTATATGCATCCTGATTTTTTGTAAACGAATCATGAAGTTCCTGCGCCAAATCGTAATTGACGATCAATGAATCAACTTTCACGTAAGCGATCTTCATATCTCTCAATTGCGAAGAAACTTCACCCTCCTTCCCCGAAGCGTTACTTTTTGAAGAAGTAAAGTGTAAAACATAAATTACAATGACCGCAATCAATAGCACCAAATTCAGGATCAACGATGTATTCTTCATACTTTAAATTTTTTCTTAACGCCATCGCAAACTTTCAGCTTTACTTCCATTTAGGCATGCAATTGAAATTCCTAAAAACCGATGACGTCGTTTTTAATTAGGTGATTAATTCCATTTAACTGGAGCCAAAATTAAAAATTTATCATCATCATTTCATGTTATTCCATCATATTTTTTAAAAGTTTGGCCAATATCATCAACGATGGTCAAACCTGAATAAAATCATATCTTTTGGATGATAAACATCATTGAACACATCGGGTATCCGATTGTACTTTTACCCAAAACCTATTAAAACAACTTTCATGCTAAACCGAATGATTGCAAACATACTTCCCTATATGCCAAAGAAGCTGATCCGGATCTTCTCAAACCGGTATATTGCCGGAGAGACAATCGAAGACGGATTGCAGGTATCAAGGGAACTTAATGCAGAAGGAACTGAGGTTACCATCGATTTACTGGGAGAATTTATCACCAGTCTGGATCAGGCTGAAGAAAATAAAAAGAGGTATATGGATATCATTGACTGTTTTACCTCCGAAAAAATTTCAGGCAATTTTTCTATTAAACCATCCATGTTTGGCTTACTCATCGACACACAGGCTTGCTATAACCATTTGTACGAAATTGTAGAAAAAGCCGCAGAAAAGAAATCTTTCATCCGTATAGACATGGAAGACTCGAAATGTGTGGATGAAGAGCTGGAGCTTTTCAGGAAGTTGCACCAGAAGTTCCCGCATCATGTGGGGATCGTGATCCAGGCCTACCTGAGGCGAACGTTGGATGATCTGCGATCGTTCACACATCTCAATGAGAACGCCGGCTCATTTAATTTTCGCTTATGCAAGGGAATTTATATTGAACCACCCTCTATTGCCTATAATGACCGACAGGAAATCAGGGATCATTACCTGGAAGATCTTGAATGGATCCTGAAAAACGATATGTATGCCGGTATTGCCACACACGATAAATACCTGGTCAGTCATGCAATTGAACTGCTTCAAAAATACAAAACGCCTAAAGATCGTTACGAATTTCAGATGCTGTATGGAGTCACACCTGAGCTCCGTCGCTCGATCGTTGCACAAGGTCACCGGATGCGGGTATATGTTCCCTTCGGAAAAGACTGGTTCAACTATTCGACCCGCCGTCTTAAAGAAAATCCAAAGATTGCTTCACATATTATGAAGGCC
>JBDKTZ010000201.1:0-2446 GCA_039679975.1 Prolixibacteraceae bacterium | reverse complement strand
GTTCAGCTACGGTGTGGCCGCCAATTTTTTCCTGAAGGATGGACTGGTCGCCTGTAGATCGGATATATTTATATACAGCCTGAATCAGGGAAGTCTCCTGATCGGTCTCGACCGTATTTTTGTGCCCGGCATATCGCGGTTCCAGATCTGAATAGACGAATTTATACCCCACATTGGTTTTGTCACGCGGCACAAAGCCATCAATGATATTCCCGTTGGCGCCCTGCATACGGAAAAAGACCAGCAGATTTTCTTTCAGCTCATCTTTCGGATAAACCGTCGAGGCCAGTTCTATAAACGTGTTGTAATCGCGGATCCAGACCTCACGATATCCGTCTCCGGCGTTAAATCCGCTCCTGATAATTTCAACTGCCCTGCTTTTTGTGTATGCGATCGAAGGGTTGTTTTTTATCCTGGCGCTTAAATCAGCCGCTCTATCAGCCGAAAATACCGGCCCGCCATACAGGGCCAGCCATGAAAGGAATAAAAGGAATTTCTTCATACGTAAATAATTTGTCTTTTATCGTCAAGGTTTCTCCCGCTTTTTTCAATTAATGGCTTTGCCTTCCAATAGTTCGGGCTCCTTCGAAGGCGCATTACTCTGCCATATTCGTACCTGAATTTCTTCGCGGGCGAACGTACATGTGAAAATTTCCCGGTGAGGACTTTCAATGTAACGCAACACCAGTTCTGCCGAAACCGAATCTTTCCAGGCATAATTACCCGCGACAATAGGATCGGGAAGTCCCTCAAAGTGCGCTTTCGCCCCATACAGCAAATTTGGTCCGCGTCCGGAAGTTTCGCCGATAATCCACTTGTCTGCGCCAAAAGTCAGTTTGTTGTCGCCCTGTTTTCCTTTAAGGATCAGGTGACAGGTATCGGCACGAAACTGAACAAGCAAGGTATCGATCAGCCGGTTGTTCGGCCCGAGCTTATATGATTTAGTTGAAACCGGAGAACCTGGTGAATAGTCAGTTTCATTTTTGACAAGCGGGAGACCAAGCGTATTCAACTTTTTATTCAGATCGGTAACCAGGTCTTTGTTGTCGGGCAGTGTATCCTCTTTTATAGCCGGCAGCAGATAGTCCCATACCAGATTCAGTTCCCTCTGCATGTCGTAAGTTTCTGAAGTCATCACAACGACCGCATCCTGATCGGGCATCACGATGATAAACTGACCGAACGCTCCGTCTCCCCGATAGGCATTGTTCCGGCACCTCCAAAATTGACAACCATAACCCTGGGCCCAGTCGCTGGAGTCCCTTTTTGCTTTCGGAAGTTCGGGTGACTGCAATATTCTGCGGTTCGTAGCTTCGTCAACCCATTCAGCCGGCAGAAGCTGCTCATCTTTCCATTTCCCTTTTTGCAGATATAATTGTCCGAATTTGGCCATGTCTTCGGTCTTGATCCGTAGTCCCCAGCCACCGGTATTGACTCCCATGGGATCAACTTCCCAGTCCATCCCTTCAATGCCCAGCGGTATAAACAATCGTGGCTTCAGGTACTCGAGTACTGTTTTTCCTGTCCGTTTCTGCACAATAGCCGACAGCATGTAAGTGGCCATTGAGTTATAAAGGAATTTGGTGCCGGGATCATGAACTACCGGCGTTCTCATAAAGGCCTGTACCCAATTACTGTCGTTTGCAACGATGGTGAAAATCGGATCTGGTTCCTGACCCGCCGACATCGTCAATAAGTCTTTTACTTTCATGTCAGACAAATGGGGGCTGACACTATCGGGAAGATTTTCCGGAAAGAAGGAAATGACCGGATCATCGACCGACAAGAATCTTTCCCTGACAGCAAGACCTACTGCCGTTGAGGTAAAGCTTTTGCTTAGGGAGTACATGGTATGCCTCAGATTGGGAGAATAAGGTTTCCACCACCCCTCCGCGATCACTCTCCCATGACGCAGGAACATGAAACTGTGAAGCTCGTGTTTACTGTTTTCTGCAGCTTCCAGAAAGTCGAGTATTCCCTGTGATGAAACTCCCTCAGCTTCGGGCGTGCTTCGTGGCAGTGAGTCTGTTTGCGGAACAACTGTCGGGTTGTTGCACGCATTCATAACGAGCAGGAACAGAATTAACGCGTACAGCGCCTTTTTGCAGGTCATCATCATTCCAATATTGGTTTTCACCATGAGACATGATTTTAATATTACTAAATAATATTACAACAGGTCGGATCAACATTCTGCAGCCTGAGCCTTATAGTTTGTCCGGAAAACAAAGATACAGACAACAGGTTGAAAAACCATCCGGCTCTCTTGCCTTTAGAGAAAAACAGTCTTTTTCTTTCATTACGAACCCATTATGGCGCTATTGCCATTTGAAATTAAATGAAGCAATGCGATGAAAGATAACGGAATTTTTGGGAAACCGGCATTTATCCGGTTTCCCAAAAGACCACTATTCAAAATAGCTGATTGACAGCGTCGAAACTCAAT